>JAGPDF010000019.1:26006-69299 GCA_018057705.1 Thermoanaerobaculia bacterium
GACACTGCGCCGCCCAGGCGCGAATCCCCCCCTCGGCGCGGCCCGGGCCCCGCCGAGGGACCGTGCCGACTACTTCTTGACGCGCTTCACCACGATCTCCATCATCTTCCACTCCTTGCCGTCGTCGCCCTTCTCCCACATCTCCATCCGCTCGTCGTCGGGGGAGGGCCAGGAGACGATCTGCCGGTTCTGCCGGCTCTTGCCGCTCATCGGATCGACGTAGGTTCCGGTGAAGGTGCAGCCCTTCTTCAGGTCGGCGTCGCAGGTACCCGTCGTCGTCATCAGACCCGTGCTGAAGTTGTCGGCCCAGGTCCCCCACCACTTGCCGTCCACGTTGTTGAAGCCGGTCATCCCCGTGCCTTCGAACGGCATTCCCATCATGGTGCCGCTCCAGCTGTCGAGGAGCACCCGGCCGCCGAGCCCCATCTTGCGCTCGGCGCGCACCTGGCTGACCTGAGGCGGCGTGGTCGGCGCATCCCACATGGTCGAGGTGCCCTCCCAGGTGCCCGTCTTCCCGGCCAGGTCCTGATGCGCCTTGCCCGGCGTCATCGCCTTCATCCAGGCCTCCATCTGCGCCTTCTGCTCGGGGGTCATCGGCTGTTCGCCCGGCGCCTGCGCCAGCGCGGACGCCGCCATCGCGACAGCCACCACGACGACCAGCGTTCGCATCCACCTGCCACTTCCGATTCGGCTCTTCATCGCCTCTCTCCTCTCGGGAACCCTGTTGGACCGTCCTGACTTTGATATCTTAGCCGCGGCGGGCGAGACGGTTGCACTCACATCCCCTGCCACCCAATCGATGACCGAACCCCGCAACGCCCCGCGCCTCGCCCTGACCTTCGACGACGTGCTCATCGAGCCCGGCTACTCGTCGGTGCACCCGAACGAGGTGGATCTGCGCACCCGCCTTTGCCGGCAGATCTACCTCAACATCCCGATCCTCTCCGCCGCGATGGACACCGTGACCGAGTCCCGGCTGGCCATCGCGCTCGCGCAGGAGGGCGGTCTCGGCATCATCCACAAGAACCTGTCGATCGATCTCCAGGCGGCGGAGGTCGACAAGGTGAAGCGCAGCGAAGCCGGGATGATCGTCGACCCGGTGACCATGCGCCCCGAGCAGCGGATCTCCGAGGCCCTCGAGCTCATGGCGCACTTCAAGATCTCGGGCGTGCCGGTGACCGATGCCGAGGGCCGGCTCGTGGGGATTCTGACCAACCGCGACCTGCGCTTCGAGAGCAACTTGAACCGCCGCATCTCGGACCTGATGACGCGCGAGAATCTGGTCACGGTCCCCGAGGGCACGACCCTCGAGGAGGCCAAGGCGCTCCTGCACAAGCACAAGATCGAGAAGCTCCTGGTAGTGGATCGCTCCGGCGGCCTGAAGGGCCTCATCACCGTCAAGGACATCCAGAAGATGATCGAGTATCCGGGCGCCTGCAAGGACGAGCTCGGGCGCCTGCGGGTCGGAGCCGCGGTGGGTGCCTCGGGCGAGTACCTCGAGCGCGCCGCCGCGCTGGTCGACGCCAAGGTGGACCTGCTGGTGCTCGACTCGTCCCACGCCCACAGCAAGGGCGTGCTCGACGCGGCGGCGATCCTGCGCCAGCGCTTCCCGGACGTCGCCCTGATGGTCGGCAACGTCGCCACCGCCGAGGGCACCCGCGCCGCCATCGAGCGCGGCGCCGACGCGGTGAAGATCGGCATCGGACCGGGATCGATCTGCACAACCCGCATCGTCACCGGCGCCGGCGTCCCCCAGATCACCGCCATTCAGGAGTGTTCCCGGGCCGCCGCCGAGAACGACATTCCGATCATCGCCGACGGCGGCATCAAGTTCTCGGGCGACCTGACGAAGGCGATCGCCGCCGGATCGGGAGCCCTGATGATCGGCTCGCTCTTCGCCGGCACCGAAGAGAGTCCCGGCGAGACGATCCTCTACCAGGGCCGGACCTACAAGGCCTATCGCGGCATGGGCTCGCTCTCCGCGATGGCGCGCGGCAGCGCCGACCGGTACTTCCAGGAGGGCGAAGCGAGCCTCTCGAAGCTCGTCCCGGAGGGGATCGAGGGCATGGTCCCGCACAAGGGCAGCGTCCACTCGATGCTCCCCCAGCTCACCGGCGGCATGCGTGCCGGAATGGGGCTCGCGGGTTGCGCCACGATCGACGAGCTGCGTACGCGCGCGAAATTCCTGCGCGTGACAGCGGCGGGCCTCAAGGAGAGCCACGCCCACGACGTGGTGATCACCAAAGAGGCCCCGAACTACTGGGTCGACCGCTGAGTCACTGAAGCCGCGCCGGCGATTCAGCGCCGGTTTCCACCCTCCTGCAGGCGCTTCTCGAGCTCCTTCAGCCGGAGCTCGAGCTCCTTCATCCGCTGCTCGACCTCGGCGTCGATGCGCAGCTGCGTCGCCTTGAGCTGCTCCTTGAAGTCGGGACTCTCGAGCAGGCGCCCGAGGCGCTCGAACGCCGGCCCCATCTCGGGGAACGGCGTGGCGCCCGGCGCCGCTGGCGCCGCTGGCGCCGATGGCAGCGATGGCAGCGATGGCGGGAAGATCCAGCGGCCGATATCGACCGCATCGCGCTCGCGGCGCTCCAGGGTCACCTCGACCTCCCGCTCCCGTCCGGCGCGAACGACCGCGAGGGCCAGTCTCTCTCCCGCCTCGCGCGAGCTCACCTCGCCCGCGAAACCCCAGCTGTCGTGCACCGGCTCGTCGCCGATCCGGGTCACGACGTCGGCCACCGCGAGGCCGGCGCGGGCCGCCGGACTTCCGGGCGCGACGCGACCCACCATGACGCCGACCTCGCGCGGCGCTCCGAAATGCTCGCGCAGCTCGGGAGTCAGGTCGACGAGCTCGACGCCGAGATAGCCGCCGGAGAGACGCGGCGCCCGCGGCGCCTGCGCTGCGCGAGGGGCACCCGGAGCAGCGAAAGGTGCAGGCGGAGCGGGCGGTGCTGTCGCCTCCCGCGGCGGGCGCGGCGGGCGAGACGCCTCGGGAGTGGGGGACGACTGCGCGCTGCCGCCGGCAGCGAGCACCAGAGCCAGCGCCCCCAGGCAGGTCGAAGCGTGCACGATCCGGAATCGCAGCGGGTTCATGAGTGACTCCTTGTCGGGGTGGAAGGTCGCTCGCCGCCGGTGGCGGCCGGTCCTGCTGCCGCCGCCGGTGCGAGATCGATGTAGAGATCGGTCGCGGCATCGCCTCCGAGGCGAATCGACGATCGCCGCCCGGCGAGGGCGCGGAGCTCCTCGAGCTCGCCCGCCAGGCGGCGATGCTCTTCGATGAGCGCGGTCCGGCGCTCGGCACGTTCGCGGACGACCTCGAGGCGCCAGGTGCCGAGGCTGGCCGCGACGACGCAGACCGCCGCCGAGAGCGACATCAGGCGCCGCCGCACGAGGCGCTGGCGCGTTGCCGCACCTGCGGCCCGCGACAACACCGTGGTTTGGAAACCGGGACCGGCGGTCGCCTGCGGCAGCTCGCGGATCGCCCGCGACAGCTTCTCGGCGTCCTCCGTCCGGCGGTCCCCTTCGGTCGGAAAGTTCACGGCGCGGCTCCTTTCCAGTAGGACTGCAGGCGAACACGCAGGCGCTCCCGGGCGCGGAAGAGCCTCGTCTTCACGGTCGCCGCGGGGAGACCGAGAAGCCCCGCGATCTCGTCGATCGGTCGCTCCTCGAGCGCCGCGAGGACGAGCGGCGCGCGGAAGGCGAGCGGCAGCTCCGCGATCGCGCGCGCGAGCTCCGACTCGGCCTCCTCGCGCAGGAGCCGCTCGCTCGCTTCGGCCTCCTCGAACGCCGCCCGCTCCCCGCCTCTGCTCTGCCAACCGAACGGACCGAGCCGGCCCGCGAACAGCGCGCGCAGCCGCACCCGCCGCCGGCGTTCGCTGCTTCTGGCCAGACGGGTTCCGATGCTGTAGAGGTAGGCCTCGAAGCGCCCCTCCTCGCGGTAGCGGCGCCGGGCCAGCCAGAGGCGGACGAACGCCTCCTGGGCGATCTCCTCGCCCCGGTCGCGGTCGCCCACGAGGCGCGCCAGATAGCGCACCAGCGGATCGCGGTGGCGCTCGACCAGAAGGCCGAACTCCTCCCAGTCCCCCGCGCGGCAAAGCGCCATCGCCCGGGCGTCGAGGTCGACCGTCGTGTCGGGCAGGGCGGCGTCGAGAGCGCTCATCATCCCTACCAACGCGCGGCGAGGAGTTTGGTTCCCGGCGGTCGCCTCAGGCCCGAGGCTGCGGCAGCCAGACCAGGCCGACCCGCACCAGCTCCACGTCGGCCTTCTTCGGCTTCAGGGTCTTTGCCGTCAACGCGAGCGTCCGCGGATCGGTGCGCTGCTCGACCTCCGCGACGGCGGCCGCGAGCTCGGCCTCGAGCTCGGCGATCCGGGCCTGGACGGCCTCGACCCCCTCTTCGGCCAGGTCGACGTCGCGCGACTCCTTCATCGACCGCGAGGCCGATCGGGCCGAAGAGGCGGCACGCGTCAGCGTCGACGTCGAGAGCTTGCGCCGGCCGAAGAGCGCGCCGGCGACGGCGCCGAAGACCGAGGCGGCGGTGGCGTACTTGTGCGCCGTGGCCTGCGACTGCTGCTCGACCACCTTGGCCTGGGCGCGCCGCATACGCTCCTCGAGCGCGGTGAACTTCGCAGCGAAGCGCGCCTTCACCTTGTCGACCTCCGCGTCGCGGCGCAGGCGAGCCTGGTCCGCCAGCCGGACCCGGAACTCCCCTTCGCTCTCGCCGGGCTTCGAGCTCAGGTCGAGCTCCTTGCTCGTGAAAAGGACCAGCTCCTCGCCGCGCGCCAGGAAGTCCTTGAACGACTTCGCCCAGCTGTCGTAGCTCTTCGGCCGGGTGGCCTCGGCCGGCAGTGGGGCGAAGCTCCCGGCCCCCGGCGGAACGGTCTCCGAGAGCCCGCTGGCCTCGATCGGCACCGCGCCCGCCCAGTCGACCATGAGGGCCTCTGCGCCAGCGATCGGCAGCGCCCGCGCCACCTCACGCGTGAAGCTCCAGCCGGCATCGGGGCTCTGGAAGTGCACCCTCCCCTGGCCGAGGATCGCGGCGCCGTAGCTCTCAGCCCTCCCGGCGGCGCCGGCGAAGAGCACCGCGATCTGCGCCGGCAGAATCGGCGCTGCGCCGGCGCCGGTCGCTTCGCTCGCCTCGACCGCTCCCGTCGCTCCCGTCGCTCTCGTCGCTGCCGTCGCACTGGCTGGCGGAACGGCGGCAGTCGCGGCCGGCCCCGCGCCGTTCCCCTTGAGCCTGCGGATCTGGTCGCGAGTGAGGGGTCCGGCGAGGTACGACATCGCCCAGCGGCTCTCGAACAGCACCGGCCTCTCTTCGTGGACGTTGTGCAGCAGGAAGCGGCGCTGACCGAGACCGGCGAGAATCCGCGACAGCTCCTGGCGGTCGATGCCGCCGGCGACCCCCTCGAGGCCGTCGAGGACACGCGCCAGGTCGCGCTCGGTCTGCAGACGACCGAGCAGCCAGGTGCCGATGTTCGACAGCGCCTTGTAGTCGAGATCGACCGGATTCTGGGTCGCGAGGACGACGCCGAGGCCGAACGCCCGCGCCTGCTTGAGGAGCGTCAGCATCGGCTTCTTCGACGGCGGATTCGCGGTCGGCGGCAGGTAGCCGAAGATCTCGTCCATGTAGAGCAGCGCGCGCAGGCTGCTCGTGCCCTGCCGGGTGCGCATCCAGGCGAGCGTCTGGTTGAGCAGCAGCGAGACGAAGAACATCCGTTCGGCGTCCGAGAGGTGGGCGATCGACAGCACGGCGATCTGCGGCCGGCCATCCGCGGTGTAGAGCAGTTGCTGCACGTCGAGCGGCGTGCCCTTGAGCCAGACCTCGAAGCCGGGCGCGGCGAGCAGCGCGTTCACGGTCATCGCCAGCTCGAAGCGCTCCTTTGCGGGGTAGAAGCTCTCGAGCGGCAGCACGCCCACCTTGTCGAGCGGCGGCTTCTGCACGTCGGCGATGAGCTGTGCGAGGTCGTAGCTCCTGCCGTCGCGCCAGGCGCGGTCGAGGAGCGACGAGACCAGGATGTGCTCGCGGCTGCGCAGCGGATCGCCGGCGATGCCGACCAGTCCCAGGAGGCTCGTCGCGGTCGACTGCACGCGGTCGCCGAAGAGCTCGGCGTCCTCCACCAGCTCGGGCGGCGGTGCGGCAAAGGTCGCGAGGATCGAGATCGGCTCGCCGGCGTTGCTGCCCGGAGTGAAGATGCGGAAGCTCGCCGCCGCCCGGAGGCGCCGGATGCGCTCGCCGTCCTGGCCCCAGGAGGCGAGCCCCTTCTTCCACTTCGCCGCCTCCGCCGCGGCGTAGGCCGGAACGTCCTGGCCCTTGCGGCGCGCCTCCTCCTCCTGCACCCAGGGCTCGAACTCGGCCGCGGAGAGGCCGGGAAAAGTCAACATCAGGTTGGTGAGATCCCCCTTGGGATCGATCACCAAAGCCGGCACGCCGTCGATCGCCGCCTCCTCGAGAAGGGCGATCCCCAGCCCGGTCTTGCCGCTCCCGGTCATACCGAGACAAACGGCATGAGTCACCAGATCGCGCGAATCGTAGAGCAGCGGCTCCTCGCGGACCTCCCCCGTCGCCGCATCGACCGGCCGGCCGAGATAGAACAGTCCGAGCTTCTCGAAATCCTGCATGCAGACCTCCCCCAGCTGGAATGAATCCTAACCGAGGCCAGGGGGACTTTCTCCGATCCTCCCCGCCGCCTCCACAAGTTCTCCATCTCTCCTCGCTAGGGTTTCGGCAACAGCAGCAGCTCTCAGCCAGGAGACCAGAATGCACAACGCGACTTCGACTCTCACCTTTCCCGAAGCGGTCCTGCGTGACGAAACGAGCGTCCTCTCCCAGATTGGCGAAGACCGAGACCTCGGTCGGACCACCCGCCAGGCGCTCTTCTGGGGGGCAGCCGCGGCGGCGCTCTTCGGGGTGACGCTGGGAACCTACGACCAGTCCTGGATCCAGGTCGCGAGCTCGGCGGTGAAGTTGCCGCTCCTGCTCTTCGGAAGCGCCGCTCTCTGCTTTCCGACATTTCACGCAGTGCAGGTCTTGCGGGCCCCAAAAGCGCTCTCTCTCGCGCAGTCTCTGGCACTCCAGGCGACCGCGCTTTCCTCGACGGCGGTGGTCTGGGCCTCGTTTTCGCTGCCGCTATTCTTCCTGATCGGAACCACCCGGCACTACAAGCTCGCCCAGCTCCTGGCGCTCGGAGTGGGAGCGGCCGGCGGGTTCGTGGGGCTGGCGCGCCTGAGGGCGGGCTATCGCAAGCTCTGTGATCCGGAGCAGAAGCGGGGCACCGCCAAGGCGCTGCTGCTCTACTTCGTGATCCATGCGGTCGTCGGCGCGCAGCTCGCGTGGGTACTCAGACCCTTCATCGGATCGCCAACTCTCGGCTTCGAGCTGTTTCGGAATCTCGACGGCAACATCTTCAAACACATCATCGGGATGATGGGAAGCTAGCCCATGATCCGGTGCCACCGCTGGTTTCTCTTCTGCGTGCTGCTGATCGGCGCTGCCTGCCTCTCTCCAGCTGAGCGGCAGGCGGCGCTCTTCGCACAGGCCGACGCGGCCGCCAAGGCAGGCGACCTGCCGCGCGCGATTGCCCAGCTCAAGACGGCAGTCGGCTACGACCCCAGCGACGTCGAAGCAGTGACGCGGTTGGCCGAAGTCCTCATTGGGGCAGACCTCGCCTGGGAGGCGAAAGTGCTGCTCGATCGATTCCCCGCCGACGCGAAACGGGACGACCGGTTTCTCAACCTCAAGGCCCGCCTCTTGATCCGCTTCGGGCGCCTGGCGGAGGCCCTGCCGATTCTATTGGCGCTGGACGCGCGCGGCGGCGCGGATCCCACGACCGTAGAGGCAGCCGTCGAGGCCTGGGTCGCCAGGAAGGCAGAGCCCGCCGAATTCCCAGACCTGCCGGGCGCCTGGCGACTCGCCCTGGTCGGCGAGTGTCTCGAGGGTCAGGACCCCGATCTCGCCGCCCAGTGGTTGCGAACCGTTCCAGGAGACTCCAGTCAGGAAGAGAAACTGTCCGAGAGGGTACTGGCGGCGGTTCTCCAGTCGGACGACTCGGACCTCTCCGACAGCGTGGTTGCCCTCGCCGGGATTGGAGACACCGCGAACAAGGCCCTGACCCTGCGTCGCCACCTGGCCTCGAGGAAGAACTGGTCGGAGCTCCACCGCGTCGAGGAGCGATTTCTGGCCGACTACCCCGGCCATTCAGCCTGGAGCGAGGTGGCGCTCGCGAAGGCGTGGCGTTCGCTTCGCGCTGGCGATCCTCAGGCAGCTGAGCGGTTGGCAGCAAAGGTCGCGGCTCTCGATCCGGAGAGCGTCGAGCCGCTCGTCGTGCGCGGTCTGGCACTCCGGGAACGCGGGCGCGAAGGCGAGGCTCGCAAGGCGCTCGAATTGGCGCTAGCGTTGGACCCGACCAACGTCACCGCTCGCCGGGCGCTGTTGGGTCAGGAGCAGGAGCCGGGTGCGATTCGACTCGATCTGAATCTCCGAGGAGCGAACCTCGAAAACCGATGAAACTCCATCTGAGATCGAGCGCGGCTCGAACCTGGGTGCTGGTGGGCATCTACGTCGCCGTCCTCTTCGCATCCGTACCGTTCGCGCGTGACATCGTCGTGGGGCTGCGCGAGCAGCATCTCCTCGGCACGTCGGTGACGCTTCTCTACTTCGCCGCGGTGGTCGGGCTCGTCTATCACGTCGTCTTCGACGTCAGGCTATCGGATCGAATCGCCTTCCTGGCGCTGGTTCTCCTGGCGCTGGTGACCGGGAGCCTCGTCCTCGGCCTCGCAGTGCCCGAAGAGCGTATCCATTTTCTTCAGTACGGCCTCCTGGCTCTCCTCTGCCGCAGAGCGTTGGCTTGGCATTTCGAGCCGCGCGGCCAGGTTCTCGGCGCCGTGGCCCTGGCGTCCGTAGCCGGAGTCCTGGACGAAGTGCTGCAGGGCGTCACGCCGGACCGGGTCTGCGATGCACGGGACATGATGATCAACTCGGTGGCGGCTTTCCTCGCGATCGTCGCCGAGGAGGCGTTGCACAACCGGCTGGGTTGGTTGCCAGGAAAGGAGGGGGATGAACCGAATCCTGGTGATTGACGACGAGCCCGCCGTGGTCGACGTGGTGGTCTTCGCGTTGAAGAAGGCGGGCTTCTTGGTCCAGGTGGCGGGAACGCTCGCCGCGGCGAGGCGCCTCCTCGACGCCCGGTCCGTCGACCTCCTGGTGCTCGACCTCGGTCTCCCGGACGGCGACGGGATGGAGTTTTGCCGCCGGGTCCGCGCCGGGTCCGCCGGGTCCGCCGGGTCCGATATTCCCGTGCTGATTCTCACCTGCCGGGACGACGAGGTGGATCGGGTGATCGGTCTCGAGAGCGGGGCCGACGACTACGTGGTCAAGCCGTTCTCGCCCCGGGAGCTGGTCGCGAGGGTACGAGCCATCCTGCGCCGATCTGTCCACCCGGAACCGGAGAGGGGTGCGCCTGCCGTCATGCATGGCGCCGTGCGCGTCGACCCCGG
Organism: Thermoanaerobaculia bacterium; assembly: GCA_018057705.1. NCBI lineage: Bacteria > Pseudomonadati > Acidobacteriota > Thermoanaerobaculia > Thermoanaerobaculia bacterium. The sequence goes on from JAGPDF010000019.1 coordinate 35,495, forward strand.
ACCCCATCTGGCCACGTTGCGCGACGTCGCCGTACCGCTGACGCGCATCGAGTTCGACCTCCTTTATCTCCTCTTCAAGGTCCCCCATCGCGTCTACTCACGCGACGAACTGGTCGAACGCGTCTATCGCGGCGAGGCGCTGGTTTCGGACCGGACGATCGATTCGCATGTGAAGGGCGTGCGGCGGAAGTTCCAGTTGGTCGATGTTGCGGCGGATCCGATAGAAACGGTGTTCGGGGTTGGCTATCGAGCCCGGGGAATCGAGTGACCACGGCCCGACGGCCCCCGGTGCCCGCGCAGGCGCGCCGCCCGATCAGCCGCCGCTTGATGGCGGCGCTCTTCCTGTTGATGATCCTGCCCACGGGGGGCTGGTATTTCATCGCCGAATTCACCTCGGGCGAACGCTGGGAGTCGCTGCCAGCAGCAGGGCAAGCCACGTTGATGGAAGCCCAGCGCGAGGTCCGGTTCAAGTTGGCGCTGACCCTGGTCGCTAGCCTCTTGGTGTTGGCGGGGACGGTGGCCTATCTCCGCAGGACGGTCGTCGATCCGCTCGCCAACCTGGCGCGTCGGGCTCGCACGGCCGGACGAACCCCCTGGGAGATTCCGCTCGAGCGCGATCGCCCGGACGAGATCGGCGACCTGGCGCGGGCGCTCGATAACGGCGTGCAGACGCTCGAACACAAGGCGCAGGAAGCGGCCCGGTTCTCGGTCAACCTCAGTCACGAGCTCAGGACTCCGCTGGCCGCCATCCGTGGAGCCGCTGAAATCCTCTCGGACAGACAGTTGAGCGAGGAGGACCGGGCACGATTCGTCGACAACATCGTCACCGAGTCCGAACGGCTCGAACGCCTGGTCGCCGGAATTCTCGAGCTGTCCCGGATGGAAGGTGGCCGACCGCAGCCGGCGAGCGAGGTTGTGGACCTGGTGGCCGTGGCGCGTTCTGTCTTGAACTCCGCACAGCCCCTCCTACAGCGGAAAGGCCTGCGCGTGATCGGTCCCGCGTCGATGGATCGGGCGCTCGTTTCGGGTGATGGCGACCGCGTGCATCGGATCCTCTTCGGCCTGCTCGAGAACGCGATCCGGTTCTCTCCCCAAGGGGCAGAGATCCGGGTGGAGATCCTTCAGGGGAAGCAGGACTTCCGACTCGTCGTCGAGGATGAGGGCCCAGGTGTCCCGCTCGAGATTCGAGAGACCATTTTCGAGCGCCAGTTCACCACCCAGCACGATGGCGGATCGGCCTCCCGCGGAACCGGGCTGGGTTTGGCCATTGTCCGGGGCCTGGTCTCCGCCTCCAACGGCCGCGTCTGGGTCGAAGCCTCGACGGCCAGGGGGGCCCGATTCGTACTCGCCTTCCAGGCCGCGCCCGCCCCGCTGCCTCCCCGCTCTTAGGAAGCTCTCCTCAGCGGGCGAGGTCCCGTCCTCAGACCCAGGCCCGGGGATCGAGGTCGTAGGGCAGAGGGGTGAGGTTCTCGGGCGCCTCGTCCAGGTGGACGAGGTCTTCGAGGCGGATGCCGAAGCCGGTGGCCGGGTCGGGGTCGTAGAGGCCGGGCTCGAGGGTCAGAACGTCGCCGATCTCGAGCCGGCCCTCCTCTTCGGCGTGGCGTTTGAAGCTCGGAGACTCGTGGAGCTCGAAGCCGACGCCGTGTCCGAGGCCGTGGACATAGCCCTGGAGCGTCCCGGGCTCGGAGAGCGGGGTCGCGTAGCCCCTGGCGGTGAACGCCTCGCAGACGGCCACCTGGAGATCCCACCCGCGTGCTCCGGGCCGGGCCGCAGCGTGCGCCTGCTGCAGGGCTTCGTGCACCGCCGCGAACGCCGCCGCGACTCGCGGCGGCGGTTCGCCGAAGCAGAAGGTGCGCGTGCAGTCGGCGAACAGGCCGCCGCGCGGGAAGAGATCGACAACCAGCGTCTCGCCGTCCCGCAGGACCCGCTCCGGACTTCCCGAGCTGTGGGGCACGCCGCCCTCGCCGCCCGGCGCCACGATATTGCCGCGCGGCTGCTCGAGGCCGGCGGCGGCGAAGACGGCAGCGATCCCGGCCTTGAGGCGCCCGACCGAAAGCGCCTCGCCCTCGCGCCAAAGCTCGCGATCGCGGACCGTCGCACCGGCGAGGCAACCGGCCACCCAGCGGATGGCCTCACAGGTGACGCCGGCGACCCGGCGGATCTCTGCGAGCTCGCCTGCGGTCTTTCTCTTGCGGATGGCGAGCAGGCCCGCGCTCGCCGAGACGAAGCTCCAGCCCTCGCTGCCGAGCCGCTCGAGAACTTCGTGTGCCAGTCCGAACGGCAGCCGGCCGGCGAGTGCGATCCGCCCCGGCGCGACGCCGGAGCGCTGCAGGGCCTGGGCGAGCAGATTGGCGTGGAAGGCCCCGGGCTGCGGGCTGTCGCGCGACCAGCGCGCGACATCGAGGTCGTCCGGCGAGAGCAGCTCGAGGCCGGTGGCGGCGGCTTCGTCGCGCTCCATCGGCGTCAGGTAGCCCAGGCGGGGCGACCGTCCAGTCCCCGCCGGCACCACGACGAGCGCCTCCCCGAGCTTCGCTGGATGAACGAAAAAAGACCGTTCGGGATCGTCGCCGGCCGCCGAGAGCAGCACCAAAGCCCTGGCCTCGAGCGCTCCGAGGAGCGCCTGGAAGCCGGCGTTGCGACGATCCCGGTCGCCGTTCAAGTCAAACGGTCAGATGTGTTCGGCGACGAGGTTCTTGAACATCGCCTTCGGCATCGCGCCGGCGGCACGCTCGACGACCTCCCCGTTCTTGAACAGCAGGAAGGCGGGGATGCTCGAGATCCGGAACTGCATGGCGAGCTCCTGATTCTCGTCGACGTTGACCTTGGCGATCTGGAGTTTGCCGTCGAGCTCGTCAGCGAGCTCGTCGAGCAGAGGCGCCACCATCCGGCACGGGCCGCACCAGCTGGCCCAGAAATCGATCAGAACCGGCTTGGTGGACTGGAGGACGGCGGACTGGAAGTTCTTCTGGTCGACCGTCACGATCTTGCTGCTGGCCATTGCTTTGGTCCCTTTCTGTTGAAAAACACGGATCTGGCGAGTTTCTGCGCGATCTCAGATCGCCGAACCTCGTCCGGTGCTCCCATGAGAACGCCGGAGGAGGGCAAAGTATTCTCGGCTGAGGGAAACGTCCCGTCCGATCTGGGCCGAAAGCTCGGTTACCGAGGCAAAGAGCATCTCATCCCGCAGCCGCTTGCGGAAGAAGAGCTCGATCCGGGCGCCGTAGACGTCGCGGTCGAAGTCCAGGATATGGCTTTCGACGACCCGCCGGCGGCTGCCGTCCACCGTCGGCCGGCGGCCCAGGTTGGTCACCGAGTCGAAGGTTCCGGCCGGCTCTTCGCTCCCCAGGAAGCGGACTCCTGTGACGTAAACCCCTTCCAGCGGAAGGAGTTCGCCTTCGGGCGCCAGGTTCACCGTCGGCCAGCCGAGGCGCCGCCCCAGGCGGTCCCCTTCGACGATCCGGCCCGTCAGGCTGTAGGGGCGCCCCAGGAGCTCGGCCGCCACTTCGACCTCCCCCTCGGCGAGTGCCCGCCGGATCCGGGTGGACGAGACCGGATGGCCGTCGGCGCGCTCCTCCTCCAGCCCGTGGACGGCGAACCCGAGCTCCGCGCCGAGCCGGGCGAGGAGGGCGAGGTCGCCCTCGCGGTCCTTGCCGAAGGCGAACTGGCGGCCGACGTAGAGCTCGCGGACGCCCAGCCGACCGGCCAGGAACTCGCGGACGAACGATTCGGCCCGCGTCGCGGCGAACTCTGCGGTGAAGGGAATGACCGCCATGAGGTCGACCCCGGCCGCCGCCAGGAGCTGGACCTTCTGCTCGCGGGTGAGAAGCGTCGCGGGCGCCAGATGGGGGGCGAGAACGGTGAGGGGGTGGGGCTCGAAGGTCACCAGAACAGCCGGCAGCCCGAGAGCCCGGGCGCGGGCCACGACGCGATCGAGCACGGCGCGCTGCCCGCGATGGATGCCGTCGTAGTTGCCGACGGTGACCACCGCCGGAGAGGGCAGATCGCAGGGACCGAACGCGTCAGCGACAACCTGCATCGGGCTCAGGCCACCGATGCCGCGATCTCGACTCCGGGGGTATCCACCGGACCGACGATCCGGCCGACCAGGTCGCTGGCGAAAGCGTCGGTGATCTCGACCCGGGCGAAAGTCCCGGCCGGAGCCGAGCCGTCGTTGATCAGCAGCCGGCCGTCGATCTCCGGTGCCATGCCGTGGTGACGCCCTTCGAGGAGGTGCTCGGTCTCCGGCGAGACCCCCTCCACCAGCACGTCGAAGGTCCGGCCGACGAGCGCCTTGCGGCGCGCGAGCGCGATCGGCTTCTGTGCCGCGAGCAGCCGCCGGTGGCGGCGCCGGGCGACGGCGGCGGGCACAGGATCGGCCAGTTCCGCCGCCGGCGTCCCGGGCTCGGCGCTGTAGACGAACGCCCCGAGGTGGTCGAACCGGCTGCGCTTCACGAAGTCGAGCAGGTGATCGAAATGCTCGTCGGTTTCGCCCGGGAAGCCGACGATGAAGGTGGTGCGCAGGAAGATGTCCGGCGCGAGCTCGCGGGCGCGCTCGAGGAGCCGCGTGTAGCGCTCGGCGCTGCCACCCCGGCGCATCGCCTTGAGCATGTCGGGATGGCTGTGCTGGAGCGGCATGTCGACGTACGACACCAGCCGCTCCTCCTCCCCCATCAGCTTGAGCAGCTGCTCGTCGAGGGTCGTCGGATAGGCGTAGAGGAAGCGGATCCACTTGAAGCCGGTCGAAGCGAGCAGCGCCTCTGCCAGGCGCGTGAGCCCGTGTTTGCCGTAGTCGAGGTCCTCGCCGTAGCGCGTCGTGTCCTGGGCGATCAGGCAGAGCTCGCCGACCCCGCGCGCCTCGAGCCCGCGGGCCTCCTCGACCAGGCTCTCCACGGAACGGCTGCGAAAGCGGCCGCGCCAGAGCGGGATCGCGCAAAAGGTGCAGGGGTTGTTGCAGCCCTCGGCCACCTTGAGATAGGCGTAGCCGCGCGTCGTCAGCAGGCGCGGCGCGGTGTGGTCGAAGACCATGTGAGAGGGCGACGGCGGCGGCGCCGCGCCGCCGAGGTTGACGACCCTCTCGACGTCGAGCAGCGAGTCGAGCGAGATGAAGCCGTCGATCTCGGGGATATCGCGCGCGAGCTCCTGGCCGAAGCGGTTGACCATGCACCCGGCCACCAGGAGCTTCGAAACCCCCTTGCCCTTGCGCGCCGCCACTTCGAGGATGGCGTCGATCGACTCACGCTTGGCCTCGTCGATGAAGGCGCAGGTGTTGACGATGACCGTCTCGGCGCCCTCCATGTCGGGAGTGATCGCATGCCCGCGCCGCGCCAGCTCGCCGAGCAGGATCTCGCTGTCGACGCGATTCTTGGCGCAGCCGAGACTGATCAGACCGACGCTGGAGGGGTTCCTGGGGGTCGCCACAATCGAGCCAGTCTAGCAAACGGCGCTTCGGCCGGCTGCGGCAGAGACCGCGGCAGGGCGCGCGTGCGCCGGCTTGCAGTGGCGGGCGGCCGGTGGCGGCCGGTCAGCGCACGAGTTGCGGGGTGGGCGACGAGGTGAGCGCCATGCGTTTCAGGAGCCAGGTCACCAGGCGCTCGGGCGGGGCGAGCCGGCTCATGCCGAACTCGGTCGGCAGGCGCGGCGGCTCCATCAGGTTCAGGGCGCGGAAGACGGCATAGGTGAAGTTCTGCTGCACGCTGTCCTGGCGGCGGTCGGCGAACATCGCCCGCAACGAGTCGAGCTGCTCGCCGAGGAGCGATTCGATCCCGGCGAGATCCGGCTCCGGCAGCGCGGCGCGCTTCGGTGCCGTGAGGCGCGCGGCGGCCCGCCGGTCGATGCCCAGCATCGAAGAGCGCAGCGCCTCGAGCTCCGCCAGGACCGGATCGACGGTAGCCGGCCGGAGGCGCTCGGGCTCGCCATCGAGCAGCAGCGGCATGCCGGAGCAGTTCGCGCGGTGGATGCGAGGATCCTGGACGACCCAGCCGAGCTGGGTCATATCCAGGCCGGAAGAGACGTTCTCGGCGATATTGCGCACGAACGGGTCGATCGCTGAGCGCCCGCTCTCCTCGACGCCGTTGAACATGTTGAGGATGTAGTGGATCCGGAAGTCGCTGATCACCCAGTCGAGGACGCGCAGCAGCGGCTGGTCGCCGAAGAGCTCCTTGAGCTCTCGCATCACGCCGTCGAGGTTCTGCACCCGGTCGTCGTAGACGTCCTCGGCCTGGTCGAGCAGGTCGTGAATGAGCTCGCGACCGTCGGAGAGCCCGGGCAAGCGATAGACCTCCGAACCGTCGGCGAAGATCAGCCGCAGGGTGCGGAAGAGGATCGCCTTGACGATGTCGGAAGCGGCGAGCGTCGCTTGCGGCAGGTTGGGCGTGACCACCAGCATCCCGGAGTTCGTGTACGGCAGGAAGTCGAGCACGTTGGCGTCGAGACCGGCGCGCAGGTCGAGCACGACGTAGTCGGCCGGCAGCAGGTTGATCGCCTCGGAGAGGCGGCGGCGAAAGTCGGCGCTCGGGTTGCCCAGGTCCTCGATGAAGTGGCGGGGCGCCGCGACGAAACCGAAATGGCGGAACTGCCCTGTCCGGTCGAACGAGGCGTCGAGCCGTGTGATGCAGTCGGCGAGCGCCGCGCCCTTGCGGTGGAAGTGGTAGAGATCCCTTGTGACCGGAGCGGCGAGCGAGCTCCGCACCGACGAGGTGCCGGTATCGAGATCGACCAGAACCGTGGGTGCGAACCGCGAAAGTGCCAGCGCGAAGTTGACCGCGAAGGTCGTCTTGCCGACGCCGCCCTTGCCGGATGCGACAGGTATGATTCGCTTGGGCACGGTAGATGAGCTTATCTCCCGCCGCCGAAACCGGCCAGAGCGCGACTTTTCCGACTGGCAAAGAGGGATGAAAACGATGACCCGATGCCTCTGCGTCACCGCCGCCCTGCTGCTCTGCGCCACTTCGATCTCCGCCCGTGCGGCGCTCGGCCCTGCCGTCGAGACCAGCCAGGGCAACCCGGGGACCCCGGCGACCCCGGCGCCCCCGCCGACCCCGCCGACCCCGCCGCCCCCCGCCGGCTCCCCGGCTGACCCGCACTCCTTCGGCCGCCCGGCCGAGGTCGCCGTCCGCCACCTGGCGCTCGATCTCACGGTCGACTTCGAGAGTCGGCGCCTGACCGGCAGCGCCACCCTCGACCTGGAGCGCCGCGACCCCGCCGCCCGGACCCTCCGTCTGGACACCCGCGACCTCGAGATCGCGGCGGTCTATCTCGACGGCAACCCCGCCCCGGCCGCGTTCACCCTGGCGAAAGCGGTGCCGATCTTCGGCCAGGAGCTCGCGATCGCGCTCGATCCGGAGACCCGATCGGTGCGCATCGACTATCGCACCCGGCCGGAGGCCGGTGCCCTGCAGTGGCTCGCGCCCGAGCAGACCGGCGGCGGCAAGAGCCCCTTCCTCTTCACCCAGTCGCAGGCGATCCTCGCCCGCACCTGGGTCCCCTGCCAGGACAGTCCGGGGGTCCGGATGACCTACAGCGCCACGATCCGGGTGCCGAAAGAGCTCCTGGCGGTGATGTCGGCGACCAACCCGACCGGCCGCAACTCGAGCGGTGTCTATCGGTTCGAGATGACACACCCGATTCCGTCCTACCTTCTCGCCCTGGCGGTCGGCGACCTGGAATTTCGCCCCCTGGGCGAGCGCTCCGGCGTCTACGCTGAGCCTTCGGTCGTCGGCAAAGCCGCCTGGGAGTTCGCCGACACGGAGAAGATGATCGCCGCGGCCGAGAAGCTCTACGGCCCCTACCGCTGGGAGCGCTACGACCTGCTCGTCCTGCCGCCTAGCTTCCCGTTCGGCGGCATGGAGAATCCGCGCCTGACGTTCGCAACGCCCACGATCCTCGCCGGCGACCGTTCCCTGGTCGCCCTCGTGGCGCACGAGCTCGCCCACTCCTGGTCCGGGAACCTGGTGACCAACGCCACCTGGAACGACTTCTGGCTCAACGAGGGTTTCACGGTCTATTTCGAGAGCCGGATCATGGAAGCGGTCTACGGCCGCGACTACTCGGAGATGCAGGCGCAGCTGTCGAAGCGGGAGCTCGAGGCGGCACTCGGCGAGACCGGCGCCGGCAGCCGCGAGACCTGGCTCTACGGCGACCTCGCCGGCCGCGACCCGGACGATGCGCCGGGGGCGATCGTCTACGACAAGGGCTACTTCTTCCTGCGGCACCTCGAGGAAACGGTCGGCCGCGAGACGTGGGACCGCTTCCTCCACGACTACTTCACCGCTCACGCCTTCCAGTCGATGACCACCGCCGGTTTCGTCACCGAGCTCGAGAAGAAGCTCCTCGACTCGAACCCGGCCATCGCGGCGAAGGCCGACGTGCAGGCGTGGGTCTACGGTCCAGGGCTGCCGGCGAGCATCGCCGATCCGAAGTCGCCGGCCTTCGGCAAGGTGGACACCGAGCTTGCCCGCCTGGCCGCCGGAACGCCCCCGGGCGAGCTCGCGACCACCGGCTGGGTTACCCAGCAGTGGCAGCATTTCCTGCGCAACCTGCCCGCACCCTCACCGGTCGCGACGCACCGCCTCGCGGCGCTCGACGCCGCTTTCCATTTCACCGAATCGGGCAACGCCGAGATTCTCTTCGACTGGTTCCAACGCGCGATCGCCGCCGAGTACAAGCCGGCCTATCCGGCCCTCGAGCGCTTCCTGCTCTCGGTCGGCCGGCGGAAGTTCATCGGCCCGCTCTACGCCTCTCTGGCGAAGACTCCGAATGGGCTCGCCTTCGCGCGCGACGTCTACACCCGGGCCCGCCCCGGCTACCATCCGCTCGCCCAGCTGTCGCTCGACGGGTTGCTGGCCCCGCTGGCTCCGACGCAGACGCCGCAGTCGAAAAGCTAGACCGCCGGCGGCACGGTCAGCAGCACCTTGCCCAGCGGGCGCTCGTGTTCGAGGTGGGCGTAGGCTCGTGCCGCTTCGGCGAGCGGGAAGAGACGGTCGACGACCGGGCGCAGGCGGCCGTCGGCGAGGCGCGGCAGGCCGAACTCCGCGAAGCCGCGGACGAGCGCGGATTTCTCCGCCACGGGTCGCGCGCGCAGGACCGAGCCGACGATCCGCAGCCGGCGTTTCAGGATAACGCTCAGGTCGAGCTCGACCTTCCGCCCCGCGGTGAGACCGACGAGAACCAGGCGGCCGCGCTCGGCCATGCAGTCGAGAGTCGGTGGCAGCCACTCCCCCGCCACCAGATCGAGCACGAGATCGACGCCGCTGCCGCCGGTCGCCGCGCGCACCCGCTTCGGGTAGTCGGCATCGAACGGTACGAGATGCTCGACGCCGAAGTCGCGCAGGCGTTCGAGGCGTTCCGCCGAGCGCGCGGCGGCAACGACCTTGCCGCCGAGCGCGCGGATCAGCTGGACTGCGAACGTGCCGATCCCCGAGGTCGCGCCGGTGACCAGCACGGTCTCGCCAGCCCGCAGCTCGCCTTCGACGACCAGATTCGTCCAGGCGGTAAGAGCGGCTTCGGGAATCGCCGCTGCCTCTTCGAGCGTGAGGTTCGTCGGCACCGGCAGGAGCTGCCCGGCCGGCACCGCGACCCACTCGCCCTGGCCGCCACCCGCGAGGAGAGCCATGACGCGATCGCCGATGCGGAAGCCCTCCACCCCGTCACCGAGGCGGTCGACGACGCCGGCGCACTCGAGTCCCGGGATGGAGCTCGCCCCTGGGGGCGGCGGATACTGCCCGCGCATCTGCAGGAGGTCGGCGCGGTTCAGTCCGGCCGCCGCGACGCGAAGTCGCACCTCGCCGGGCCCGGGCTCGGGCGCCGGCACCTCCCCGACTGCGATCGCGCCGGAGATCTCGAGCCGCCAGGGGAGAACCGCCAGCATGGCCGCCTCAGCCCACGCCGACCGGCGAGCGCTCGGCGACCGGAGATGCCTCCGCGGCGCGGCCCGCGAGCTCGCGATGATGCTCGTCGATCGAGATCGTGCCGTCGTGCAGCCACTCGTGCCGGCCGTCGAGCACGGCGAGGCCCGCCTTGTACTTGCGGTCGTCGTCGTTGTGCCAGAGGTCGTGGAAGAGCTTCGCCACCTTGCGCCGGCTGCCGCGGCAGAAGAGGTCGGCGAGGTCCCGCGCCTGCGTGGCGGACTCATCCCCTTTGCGCCGCAGCGCCTCGGCACGCGACACGGCAGCCGCCATGGCGAAGAGCTCGTCCGCGACGTCCACGAGCCGGAAGAGGAAGCCCTGTTTGAACTGCAGCTTCGCCTGGTGCACGTTCATGCCGTGGAAGACCTGGCGCGCGAGTCTGCGCGAGGCTCGGTCGATGAACCGCTTGTGCGTCGCCAGAGTGTCGAACTCGGCGTAGCGCGGAAAACGCCCCCAGCCGAGCCAGCGCGACGGATACCACCAGGCGCAGAAGCCGGCGGCGCGGAAGAACGCCTTCACTTTCGCGCCCACGGGCTTCTCCGGGTCGATGAGGTCGCCGGCGACCTGAAGGTGCCTGTCGACCGCCTCGCGCGCCATGAAGAGGTGCATGATCTCCGACGAGCCCTCGAAGATCCGGTTGATCCGGAAGTCGCGGAAGATCTGCTCGACGGCGATCGGCTTCTCGCCGCGCGCCGCGAGCGATTGCGCGGTTTCGTAGCCGCGGCCACCGCGGATCTGCATGGTGTCGTCGACGATCTCCCAGCCGCGTTCGGTGCTCCAGAGCTTCGCCGCCGCGGCTTCGAGGCGGATGTCGTAGCCACCGCGGTCGGCCATCTGGCAGGCGAGCTCGGTCATCGCCTCCATGGCGAAGGTGACCGCCGCCATGTCGGCGAGCTTGTGCGTGATCGCCTCGTGTTTGCCGACCGGCCGGCCCCACTGCACCCTTTCGGCGGCCCAGGTACGGCAGATCTCGAGGCAGAGCTTGGAGCAGCCGAGCGCACCGGCGGGGATCGCCAGGCGGCCGGTGTTGAGGGTGGTGAGGGCGATCTTGAGTCCCTTGCCCTCGGCGCCGATCCGGTTCTCGACCGGCACCTTGACGTCGGTGAACGAGATCACCGCGTTGGCGAGTGCCCGTAGCCCCATGAAGTGGCAGCGATGCTCGACCTTCACGCCGGGCGACTTCATGTCGACGACGAAGGCGGTGATCTTCTTGTTGTGCGGAGGATGCGCTCCCCTGGCCATGACGACGAGGAGCGACGCGATCGTGCCGTTGGTGCACCAGAGCTTGCTGCCATTCAGGATGTAGTGCGTGCCGTCGGCCGAGAGCTCGGCGGTGGTCGCGAGGCGCGCCGGATCGGAGCCGACGTCGCTCTCGGTCAGAGCGAAGCCCGAGATCTCGCCCGCCGCGCAGCGCGGCAGGAAGCGGCGCTTCTGCTCCTCGGTGCCGAAATAAAGCAGCGGCGTCGGCACGCCGATCGACTGGTGCGCCGAGAGCAGCGCCTCGACGTTGCCGTCGACGCTGCCGAGGAGCTCCATCAGCTTCGAGTACTCGAGCATGCTGAAGCCCAAACCGCCGTACTCCTTCGGGATCTTGAGGCCGAAGGCGCCGAGCTTGCGCAGGCCGTCGAGGACGTGCGGCGGATACTCTCCCGTAGCGTCGATCGCCTCGGGGTCGACCTCGGTGACCAGGAACTCGCGGAAGGCGTCGTAGAAGGCGTCGAACTCCGGCCGCTCGCGGCCGGTGAGCGGATAAGGATGGACGAGGTCGAGCCGGAAGTTGCCGAGGAAGAGCTCCTTCATGAAGCTTGGGCTCTTCCATTCGCTCTCGCGCGCCGCTTCGGCGACCTTGCGCGCCTCCTGCTCGCTGACCTGGCTCCCGGGACGGGGGGTGGAGGCGGTTGTCGCAGCTGTCGGAGGCATGGGCTCGTCTCCCTCGCGGTCGATGCCGCAGTGCGGCTAGATTTTACCGCAAAGCGGCATCTTTGTCGCGCTGCGGCACAGCCGGAGCCGCCGCGGCGGCGCCCGGGCCGGGCCCGGACCAGAGGGTCGCAGCCACGCCGAGGAGGACGACTCCACCGCCAGCGACCAGCCGCCAGGTAACCGGCTCGTCGAACATCAGCCAGCCGACCAGCACGGCGCAGATCGGCACCGTGTAGGAGATCAGCGACGCCGCCACCGCCGAGCGCCGCGCGAGCAGCCAGAAATAGAGCGAAAAGGTCAGGGCGGATCCGAAAAGCGCGAGGTAGAGCGTCGCCAGCCAGGGGCCGGCGGCGGCACCCTCCCCGAAGATCGGGGCGATCGGCCGGTCGCGCTCGATCAGCAGAGCGAGGAGACCCATTGCCCCGCCGGTCATGAGCATCGGCACTCCGGCGACCGAGAACGGCGAGATCGCGCCCCCCCACCGTTTCACCGAGAGGCTGCCCAGGGCCGAGACGAACGGTGCCAGCAGAAAGACCATCGAGGCGAAGAAGACCTGCGGCCCGCCGAGCTTCGCGAAGTCCTCGGAGAAGATGATCGCGACCCCGGCGAAGCCGAAGAGGACGCCGCTGAAGCGCCGCCATCCCCCCCGCTCACCGGGCAGCAGAAAGTGCCCGAGGGAGACGATCCACAGCGGCAGCGTCGCGAAGAGCACCGCCGCGAGTCCGGACGGAACCCACTGCTCCCCCCAGTAGACGATGCCGTAGGAGCCGGCGAACGTGGTCGCGGCGTTGATCCACCAGAGGCGAGCCTCGCCCGGCAGCCGGCCGAACCGTACGCCGCGCAGGTGGCCGATCGCCACCAGAACGAGCCCCGCCAGGGCGAAGCGGATGGCGACGCCGGTGACCGGCGGAATCCCCGCGAGACTGACCCGGATCGCCGCCCAGGTCGTCCCCCAGATGACGGTCAACAGGGTGAAGACGCCGATCTCCCGGCCGGTCACGCGCATGCCGGGCACTCTACCCCGCCCCATCCACGGGCGAGGGAAAGGGCGACAGAATAGGGCCATGAACGAAAGTGCCGGATTTCTCCAACCCCTCCTCGGCCAGGCCCTGCCCTGGCTCTATGTCGATTCGCGCTGGTGGACGGTCTTCGGCCTGCTCGGCAATGCCCTCTTCAGCAGCCGGTTCATCATCCAGTGGCTGCATTCGGAGAGGCGCAAGGAGCTCGTGGTGCCGCCGATCTTCTGGCACCTCTCGTTCTGGGGCAGCTCGCTGTCGCTCGTCTACGCCTTCCACATCGACAAGTTGCCGATCCTGCTCTCGTTCGCCTTCCTGCCCTTCCTCTACGCGCGCAATCTCGTGTTGCTGCGCCGGGGGCTCCGGACGGGGGCAACCGGCTGAATGGATCCGGATGCGGCGTCGGACCGACGACGCGCATCCGGTCTCTCAAGCGTCGCGGAATCACCGACATCGGCGCACAGCAGCGGCGGGGACCGATGGCACCCGCCACGGCTATGGTCACTCACCTCGTGCGCGAGTCGCTGCCAGCAGCCGCCCCAACCCTGCCGTCGACTCACACCCTTCCGCTTCGTAGAGCCGGAACAGAATTCCGCCTGCGGTCGACCACACCTGCGTCCTCACGATCCCCGTCGTCTCAGCGTCCACGCAGAGATACTTCATCCCACCTGCGAACACCTTAACCTTCGGATACTGGACGGTGTCCACGCCGTCGCTCCACCACGCCAGCGCTAGCGAGCATCCCGCTGGATCGTTTCCCTGAGCGGGAACGATGGAGCACGGCGAGTCGAGAGCAAAGACCGCGCCGCGCGCCCGATCTGACAGGCTGGCGTCGCCGCGAACGCTCACGTGATCGACAATCAGTCCGGTTGGCGAGTCGGGGCAGGTGTCGTCGGTCACTTCGCGAAGCTCGAACTTCGCCCACGCGCTGTCGAGCTGGACCACCGCCTGGCCGAGAGCGCCCGGCGCGGTGCATCCTACGGACACAGGGTTGGGCAAGGCGTCGCGCCACACCTGGAGAAAGTTGGGCGGGGAGTTGGGCGGGGAGTACCGTCCCGTCCACACCAGTGTCGTCGCGCAACTGCTGGCTCCCGGCGCGATGCGACACGTGGACGGCACCGCCGCGAGGCGGGCGTCCGCGTCCGCTCGCGCTTCCTGGGCGCGCGCGACGGCGCGCAGCGCGTAGTAAGCGTTCTTAATCGAGGCGGGCTCGAAGGGGTAGGGAGGAGGAGGGTCGACGGGCAAATTGGGGTCGACGGCAAAACCCAGGACACCTGTCCCGCGGATGTTGATGGTGCCAGGACCGCACGGCGAACCCGGAGTGAATCGATCGCTGCCGTTGAACCAGAGCACCTCGCTGGCGTTGGTGCTGAGCATGCAGGAATAGAAGCTGGCGACATCCTGGGCGAGCAGGTCTTGGCCGATGTCGTAGGGGCAGCCGGGGTAAGTCTCATTCTCCGACGTCCGGTCAGGCCTGAATCCGAAATGACCCTCGTTCACTACGATCGGGATTGCGCGAAGAGGAGTGGGGCGATTGGCCAGGCGATCGACAACTGCGAGATAGACGTCGAGCATCCGCTCCGGATCGGGCTCGTAGATGTGGATCGACACGACGTCGGGCTGCGCACCATTGAGGACCCTCTGCAGGTAGTCCATCGGCTCCGAGCACGCTAGAGACCGGGGCCATTCGGTGCAATCGGGACAAGCGACGCAGCCCGGGCCACCGGTGCCATTGGTGCCATAGCCGTCATTGCCCGCGAGCCACACGACAGACGGTCCCCAGACGCGCGCCGTCGCATCGACCGCGTGAGCTTCCGTCATCATCCTCTTGAGGAGCGCGGCATACCCGGCAGGGTCGCCGTAGTAGGGGGAAATGGGAAGATTGGGCTCGTTCTCGAACTGCCAATTTCGCACCGTACCATTTCCGCTCGAGCCGCCACCGTAACGCGAGACTGCTGCGCGCACGAAATCGCTCCAAGCCGGCAAGTCGAGGATCCGATGGCCTCGACCCGCCCAGGGCGCCGGATCTCCGAGAAGCACGACCGGATCCAGGCCCTCGCTCACCAGCGCCTCGATCCGACTGTCGGCCTTGGCCCAGTCGTAGGGAGCATGCGGCGACGGCTGAATCTGCCCCCAGGAGATCGCAATCTGTCCTCGCTTCACGCCGATGTAGGAAAGGAGCTCCGCACGACTCGCCGCGTCGTACCTGCCATCGGCGAGCTCGTTGGTCGCGATGCCGAGGGCAGATGGGTCGAATTGCGCGATCGGACCGCCGGCCGGACAGTTGAGATCGAGCTCGAAGCACTGGCCGGTAGTCTCGTTGCAGACCTCTTGTGGCCCGCAATCCGGGGAACAGGCCACGGCTTGTAGACGTGACACGACGGCGCCCGCAACTGTGATCCAGGCGCACACAACCACTGCGATTCGCGTTCTCTTTGTCATGGAAGGCCTCCAGTCTTCGATGGTCTCACAACCCGGGACGCGGAGCGCCGCGGTAGCCGCTGCCCGAGATTCCGGCGGTCCCGGCGAGATCGGAGGCCGCGACCGGGCATGCCTCGCGACTCGCGGCCGAACGGGTGGGGAGTCCACCGAAGCTGGGAGACTGGAGTTCCTAGGGGTAGATCTTGTAGAGCATCCGCGGGTAGGGGATGGTCTCGCGGACGTGGTCGAGCTTGCACATCCAGGCGACGAAGCGCTCGAGACCCATGCCGAAACCGGAGTGCGGGCAGGAGCCGTACTTGCGCACGTCGAGGTACCACTGGAAGGCCTCGATCGGCAGGTTGTGCTCGCGGATGCGCTGCAGCAGGAAGTCGTGGTCGTGGATGCGCTGGCTGCCGCCGATGATCTCGCCGTAGCCTTCGGGCGCCAGGATGTCGAGGCCCAGAACGACCTTGGGGTTTTCCGGATCGGGCTGCATGTAGAACGCCTTGAAGGCGGTCGGGAAGCGGCTCACCATCAGCGGCTTGTCGAAATCGGCGGCGACCAGGGTCTCTTCGTCGGCGCCGAAGTCGTCGCCCCAGGCGATCGGGTTGCCCTTGGCGTTCAGGCGCTCGATCGCCTCGGTGTAGGTGATCCGCGGGAACGGCGGCACGACCGCCTCGAGGAGCTTCGTGTCGCGCTCGAGAACCTTGAGATCCTCGGCGCAGCGGTCGAGGACCCGCGCCACCAGCGACGTGACGAACTCCTCGGCCAGATTGCACAGGCCGTCGAACTCGAGGAAGGCGACCTCGGGCTCGACCATCCAGAACTCCATCAGATGTCTTCGGGTCTTCGACTTTTCCGCCCGGAAGGTCGGTCCGAAGCAGTAGACCCGGCCGAAAGCCGAGATCGCGGGCTCGAGGTAGAGCTGCCCCGACTGGGTGAGGAACGCCTTGTCGCCGAAATAGTCGGTCTCGAAGAGCGTCGAGGTTCCCTCGCAGGCCGCCGGCGTCAGGATCGGCGAGTCGATGCGCACGAAGTCGCGGCTGTGGAAGAAGTCGTGGATCCCCTGCTCGACCTCGCTGCGCACCTTGAGCGCCGCGCGCTGGCGGCTGGAGCGCAGCCAGAGGTGGCGGTTCTCCATCAGGAAGGCGGTGCCGTGGTCCTTCGGGGTGATCGGGAAGTCGTGGGTCAGATGATCGACGCCGAAGTCGGAGAGCTGGATCTCGACCCCCGAGGGAGAGCGCTTGTCCTCTTTGACCGTCCCCGTCAGATGGACCGTGGACTCCTGCGTCGCCTGCTCGACGTCGGCCCAGGCCGCCTCGGAGATGTCGGCGCGGCTCGCCACCGCCTGCACGACGCCGCTGCCGTCACGAACCTGGAGGAAGCCGATCTTGCCGCTCGAGCGCTTCTGGACAATCCAGCCTCGCAGGGTGACGCTCTCGCCGATATGGTTCTTCAGACGCCGGATGGTAGGTGCCAGGGTAGTCATGGAACCGGTCATTGTAGAAACCCGTCTGGCCCCGGTCAACCCGGAGCGGTCAACCGGCGGAGCTGTCGGACGGCGCCTCTTGCGGCCCATCTACCGATGCCACCGATTCCGGCGATGCCGCCGATACCACCGATGCCGCCGATGCCTCCGACGCCAGGCTCGCGGGCAGCGAGTCCAGGACGGCGAGCGCACCGCCGGCCGCGGCCTGCTCGGCGCCCTTCTTCGTCCGCCCGATGCCCCGGCCGGCGAGGTCGCCGCGGATCCGCACCTCGACGGTGAAGATCTTGTCGTGGTCGGGGCCGCTCTCCTCCACGACGCTGTAGACCGGCAGCGGCCAGCCGCGCGCCTGGACCTGCTCCTGCAGCGTCGTCTTCGGGTCGACAGCGCGCTGTTCGAGCGGCAGCTCGCTCGCACTCTCGAGGTAGGCCCGCACGACCCGGCGCGCCGCTTCGAAACCGGCGTCGAGATAGACCGCGCCAAAGAGCGCCTCGAGCACATCGGCGAGGAGCGACGCCTTGAGGCGCCCCCCCGACCGCTCCTCTCCCGCCCCGAGCCGCAGCCCCTCCCCGAGGGCGATCTTCGTCGCGTAACTCGCCAGGGCGTCTTCGCTCACCAGCATCGACTTGCGCAGGGAGAGCTCCCCTTCCGCCCGTCCGGCGTGAAGCTCGAAGAGCCAGTCCGCCGTGACCAGACCGAGCACGGCGTCGCCCAGGAACTCGATCCGTTCGTAGTGCGAGACGCCCCCGGCCTCGTTCGCCCACGAACGATGGGTGAGCGCGTCGTCGAGCAGCTCGCGACTGCGGAAAACGTGCCCGAGCCGCGATTCGAGGGCCGCCAGGATTTCGCTGCGATCTGCCACGGGAACGATCTTAGACGTTCTCGACGGGCGCCGTTCAGCGCCGCCCGAAGCGCCGTTCGAGGTCGGCATCGGTCAACTGCAGCACGACCGGGCGGCCGTGCGGACAGGCATACGGATTCTCGGCGGCGAAGAGCTCCGAAACGAGCGCCTCAAGCTTCTCGGCCGAGAAGGCCTGGTGCATCTTGACCGCCGCCTTGCAGGCCAGGCTGGCGGCGAAGTCGTCGAGGATCCGCTGGCCGAGGTTCTCGGGTGAGGCCGCGCTGTCCGCCGCGAGACGCAGGAGCAGCGCCTCTCCCTCCGCCGGCGAAAGCACGGCGGGCGTCGCTGCGACCGCGAGCGACCCGCCCGAGAGCTCGGAGATCTCGAAGCCGGCCGGCTCGAGCGCCGGCGCGAGCTCGACGAGACGCAGGCGCTCGCCGCGCGAAAGCTCGAGAACCAGGGGCGCGACGAGACGCTGCGAGTCGGCCCGCTCCGTGGCGAGGGAGCGCCGGAAGCGCTCGTAGAGCACCCGCTCGTGAGCGACGTGCTGATCGATGAGATAGAGCCCGTCGGGCCCTTCGAGGAGGATCAGCGCGCCCTTGTACTGCCCCAGCAGCCGGAAGCGCCGTGTCTCCCCGCCGCGCCCCGAGAGCGGCACCGGCGCCCGATCGAGCGGAGCGAGCGAGAGCTCAGCGAGGTGGACCGCCTGCCCCACCGTGCCCACGGAGCCGGCAGAAAGACCTTCCCGCACCTCGTCGGTGAAGCCGGCCTGGTGGGGGAAGCTCCTGCCGCCCGATCCCTCCCATGCGAACGGCGCCTCGGGCAGGAGCGATGTGGTCCGCAGCGGCGCGGCCTCCTCCCCGCGCGCCCGCGCCAGCGCAAGGCGCAACGTCTCCCCCAGCCGATCCATCAGCCGGGGATCCCGGAAGCGGACCTCTGCCTTCTGGGGATGGACGTTGACGTCCACGTCGAAAGGCAAAAGCTCGATAAATAGAAAAAGAGACGGGAACTCGTCGCTGCGCCATTCGTCGCGCACCGCACGGTAGAAGGTCGCGAGCACGGCGCGATCGCGGACCAGGCGGCGATTCACGAACACAAAACTGCGCCGGGCCCCGCGCGCCGTCGCAGGAGAGCCGACGAAACCGTGAGCAAAATGCTCCGAGCCCGCCGCGGGTGCCTCGCCCGAACTTACCTTTACCAGCAGCTTTTCGAACGCCTGGCCAAACACCTCACCGATCCGCCGACGCAACCCGTCAGATCTCGCGTCTTCGCCGCCTGCCTGCGCCGAGGCCTCCAGCAGGACTCGGCCCTCGCTTCTCAAACGAAAGGAGACGTCCGGCCGGGCGAGGACGTAGCCCTCGACCACCTCGACGCAGCGCCGCAGCTCGGTCTCTCGGGACTTCAGGAACTTGCGCCGCGCCGGGACGTTGAAGAACAGCGACGCGACGTCGATGGTGGTGCCGCGGGTGCGGGCCGTCGGCTCGACCGCCAGGATCCGGCCGCCCTCGAGGAGCACCCGCGTCCCCTCCCCCGGCGCCATCGCGGTGGTGAGCTCGACCTTGGCCACCGCGGCGATCGTCGCCAGCGCCTCGCCGCGGAAGCCCAGGGTGGCGACCTGCTCGAGGTCGGCCATCGAGGTGATCTTGCTCGTGGCGTGGCGGTCGAAGGCGAGCAGCGCGTCGTCGCGGTCCATCCCCGAGCCGTCGTCGGCGATCCGGATCCGCTGCCGGCCACCCCCTTCGAGGTCGATCTCGAGCCGCGTCGCCCCGGCGTCGAGGGCGTTCTCGACCAGTTCCTTGACCACCGAAGACGGCCGCTCCACCACCTCCCCGGCGGCGATCTGCGACACCAACCGGTCGGGCAGGATCTGGATGCGCGGCATGGGGGCATCCTACTAACAGTGGCGGCAAGGGCCGGGGTGAACTGCGGCCCAGGTTCTTGACGCCTGGGCGCAGGTGGACTAAGTTGACTAAGTTATGAGCGACGCGGTCACCGTACACGAGGCCAAGACCCACCTCTCGCGGCTCCTCCACCGCGTCGAGGGCGGCGAGTCGATCGTCATCACGCGCGGCGGGAAACCGGTCGCTCGCCTGGTGGCGCTCGACGGCGAGCCGCGCCGACCCGGCCGGCTGAAGAGGAAGATCCGCATCGCCCGCGATTTCGATGCGCCACTGCCGGCAGGAATGATGGCTGCCTTTCTCGGCCAGGGCGGCGAAGACGGGGAGTGAGACTCCTCCTCGACACTCACGTCCTGCTCTGGTGGCTGCGCGACGACCGCCGCCTGCCGGCGCGCTTCTCCGCAGCCATCACCGATCCGGTGAATGAGGTTCTGGTGAGCGCCGCGACGATCTGGGAAACGTCGAGCAAGATCGCCCTCGGCAAGCTCGAGACCTCCGGCGACCTGGTCGAGGAGATCGACGCCAACGGTTTCACCGAGCTGCCGATCACCGCCCGCCACGCCCAACGGGCTGGCGCCCTCCCCCGCCACCACGACGACCCCTTCGACCGCCTGCTCATCGCGCAAGCGCAGCTCGACTCCCTCCGCCTCGTCACCCTCGACGCCGGCTTCCGCGCCTACGACGTGCAACTCCTTCGTCTCGCCTAGCAGGCTGCTGACAGACTCGAGTTTGTCAGCAGCCTGCTACCGGATCTGGAGCTGAGCGGCGGGCGGGCGAAGCCCGGCCGGCCGCTGGAGCGAGCTATTCGGCGGCGCCGAGAGAGCGTTGAACTGCATCAGGTCAGCGGAAGTGAACGGAACCAGTTCGCAAACGCCAGCCACGCACTGGTGTAGGGAACCGCGAAATAGAGTGCGAGGATTGCTGCCGTCCCGAGACAGTAGTTTCGGTACCAGATCCGGCCGGGCGCTTGCCGCGGAAGTGAATTCACAAGGTAGGCCATCGCGGCCACGATCAGCGTGAAGGTGATGCCTTGGTAAAGATGAGCTGACGGCAGTGGTGGCACGTAGAAGAACATGATGCGGGCCAGGACCGGGTCAATCAGCAGGAGTGCAGTGGACGACATGAAGCGTGCATGCACTGGCATGGACGTGCGCCAGCGAAAGCCCAAGAAACACGCGGCGGCGAAGAGAAGCGCGATGAAAATGGGGAGGTAGATGTAGATCCCTTCCTTCGCAAAGGCGGTTTCTGTCAGTCGGCTGACACGGAAGTGAGTGAGCATCAGGCCGGAGAGAACAAATCCGAGAGCAACGATCAGTGACGTTCGTCCAACTATCCGATGAGCAAGTCTGTAGCCGCGAAGTATCAAGACCGGCTGGAAGATCAGGACCAGCATCCACATCGTTCCAAAAAGCGCGTGAGCGTGGGTGTAGCGGTCTATCGCAGCCCAGTCCTTCGACAGATACATTGGCCAAAAAGCCACCAAGGCAAGCAGCAAGAGGGCGAATGTGAAGAGCGCGATGGACCTAGGCATGGTGGCTTGCGCCGCCTAACGGATCTGGAGCTGAGCGGACTGTTGGGCGTCGGGTCGAATTCCTCTCCCGAACACTCTTCATGTCGTGCATCACGGCTGCTGAGGGGCACCAGACTCCAGCTGGCGCTGGTACTCCGCTTCATCGAAATGGCCGTTCGACACTTCGATAAGCCCGTTTGCATCTAGGTTCCATTCCTCATAACCGCTAATTCGAACGGACCGGCCGGTACCCCCCGGGCCCGAGTTTGTGCCCGTCCAGAGCCAATGGAAGACTGGGTGCCCGGCTTCCTCGCTCATTCGCGTCATGGTCACGACCATGTCGGGAAACGCTGCCATATACGATTGTGCAGTTGCCGTGATCGCAGCGCGCCCTATGGACGGAGGGCCAGCGTTCACGATGAGAGTCCCTTCTTCGGAATAGAAGGACGCCAGGCGAGCGGGATCTTGGCTGCTCCACGCAGCCGCATAGCGAGTACCGAAGTTCTCTAGGTCCATTGACTTCGCTGGCCTCCCGTTTGAGCCGCAGGCGATGGAAATCACCAACGCCGCGCTCATTGAACAAAGTGCGATGCGGAGGCGCATGGGTTCCTTTCCTCCGGCGACCATGGACCGGCCGACGCCTAACTGATCTGGAGTTGAGCGGCGCGCCACCATTGGCGACCCGCGAAGCGGACAGCAGGCGCCCAACGCGTCCGCTCGAGCGACTGGTTAGGCCCGTTGCACAATCAGGTAGACATGCTTGTCGTTGGGACCTGCATCGAACTCAAGATGGCGGCAGAAGCAGCCAGACTCTTCGATTGCTCTCAGCAGTGCGGGAATTCCCGGCGCAGCATGGTACAGAGGCTGCCCAAAGCACCTGGCAGTGACCTCATCAGGCTCGTAGACGCCGCCGGAGGTGAATATGAAAACGCCGCCCGGCGAGAGACCGGAGCAGAGCTTTCTCACCACCGCGATTTGAGCATCAAGCGGGACATGCCAGATGCTGTCCCACGCGGAAATGAAATCGAAGGGCCTGTGGAACTCCCAGCTGCAGATGTCAGCCTGGTGAAACGTAGCGTTGGGATTGTGAAGTCTGGCGCGCCGTAGCATCTCCGGCGACAGGTCCAGCGCCTCAACTTTGAAGCCGCGTTGGAGCAGCATAGACACGATGCGCCCGTTGCTGCCGCAGCCGACATCGAGCGCAGTGCCAAACGCGGACACGAACCCAAGGGCCCGGTGGTGCTGCGCCACTCCGTTGAAGTGATCGAAGTCCGGGTGGTCCCAGTGTTGAGCGATTTTGTCGTAGGTGGCTGCAGTGTGCGACGGAGTCACGATAACGGGCCTAACTGCGATTCGTCGCGACAGGGGGCGTGGGCGTTGGGTGTGACATTGGGCGGTATGGAGTGTGGCACATTCGCCTTGAAGTGCAAGCACGGGCCTTTGGTTGCTGTAGTTGCGGGGAGTTTCTGGTGCTCATCTGGGGTGGGAAAGTTGGCGAAATCTGCCGAATAATCCGTTCGGGGGCCAGGCCTTCAGCGGTCTGCACTGGGAAGCGCCTTGGCGCTGAGGATCCTCGGTTTGGGCAGTCGGTTGGCAGCCGGGGCCGAGGGTACCCTGACGAGCATTTCGACCTCATCGCACGCCACGTGCGGCTGGGCTGGTGAGCTCCCCTACTTCGCGGTGACTCCACGCTCCTTGAGCGCTGCCTGGGCGGCCGCGAGGCGGGCGATGGGGATGCGGAAGGGGGAGCAGGAGACGTAGTCGAGGCCGATCTTGTGGCAGAAGGCGATCGACTTGGGGTCGCCGCCGTGCTCGCCGCAGATGCCGATCTCCATGCCGGGACGGGTCTTTCTTCCCAGCTCGACCGCCATCTGCATGAGCTTGCCGACGCCGGGCTCGTCGATCGAGGCGAACGGGTTCTCGGGCAGGATCGCTTTCGAGAGGTACTCGAGCAGGAAGCCCTTCTCGGCATCGTCGCGCGAGATGCCGAACGTCATCTGCGTCAGGTCGTTGGTGCCGAAAGAGAAGAATTGGGCGAAACGGGCGAGCTCGTCGGCGGTCAGGGCGGCGCGCGGGATCTCGATCATCGTGCCGAACTTGTAGCTCACCCGCCGGCCCTGCTCGGCCATGACCTTCTCGGCCTCCTGCTCGAGCGCCTGCTGCTGCACCTCGAGCTCGCGCCAGTGCCCGACCAGCGGAATCATCACTTCCGGGTGCACCTCGATGCCCTCGCTCGCCGCCTGGCAGGCGGCCTCGAAGATCGCCCGGACCTGCATGCGGGTGAGCGCCGCCATGTGGATTCCGAGGCGCACCCCGCGCAGGCCGAGCATCGGGTTGGACTCGTGCAGGCGCTCGATCGCCGAAAGCACCTGGCGCCGATCGGCGAGCGCCGCCGGATCCGCGCCGGACTCTTCGAGCTTCTCGACCTCCATGGCGACCTGGAGATGGCCGGGGAGGAACTCGTGCAACGGCGGGTCGATCAGACGCACGATGACCGGCAACCCGTCCATCGCCTTGAAGAGACCGTAGAAATCCTTCCGCTGATGCCGAAGCAAAAACTCGAGACACTCGGCGACGACGACCGGGTCGTCCTTGGCGAGGATCATCCGCTGCACCACCGGCATGCGCTCGGTCTCGAAGAACATGTGCTCGGTGCGGCAGAGGCCGATGCCTTGCGCGCCGTAGTCGCGCGCCCGCCCGGCGTCGGTGGGATAGTCGGCATTCGCCCAGACCTGAAGGCGGCGTTCGGTATCCGCCCAGGAAAGAAGCTTCAGCAAATAGGGGTCCTTGAGATCCGGCACGATGGTGGCGAGCTCGCCGGCGAAAACCTCTCCCGAGGTGCCGTCGATCGAGATCCAGTCGCCCTCGGCGAAGGTCCGCGACGCGACCCGCATGGTGCGACCTTCGAGGTCGATCTCGAGCTCCGCCACTCCGACCACTGCCGGCTTGCCGAATTGGCGGGCGACGAGTGCCGCGTGGCTCGTGCGCCCGCCGCGGCTGGTCAGCAGCCCCTTCGCCGCGAGCATGCCGTGGACGTCGTCCGGCTTGGTCTCCGGGCGAACCATGATGACCGGCCGATCGGATTCCTTCGCCCAGCGCTCCGCGACGTCGGCGTCGAAAGCGATGACGCCCACGGCTGCGCCTGGTGAAACGTTCAAGCCCCGGGCGATCCGATCTCCAGCCTGGATTGCCTTCTTGACCGAGCCCCTCTCCAACTGCGGGTGCAGGAAGAAATCGACCTGGTCCGGCGAGACGCGCAGCAGTGCCTGCTCGCGTGTGATCAGACCCTCCTGGACCATGTCAACAGCGATGCGGACAGCGGCCTGGGCGGTGCGCTTGGCATCCCGCGTCTGCAGCATCCAGAGCTTGCCGCGCTCGATGGTGAACTCGACGTCCTGCATGTCGCGATAGTGGCGCTCGAGCTTCTCCGCGATCGCTTCGAACTCCGCATAGGCCGCCGGCATCTCGGCGCGGAGCTCTTCGATCGGTTTGGTCAGCCGGACTCCGGCGACGACGTCTTCGCCCTGGGCGTTGGTGAGGTAATCGCCCTCGATCCCCGGCGCGCCGGTCGCGCCGCTGCGCGTCATCGCGACCCCGGTCGCCGAATCGTTGCCGAGGTTGCCGAACACCATGGTGCAGATGTTGACCGCCGTGCCCAGGTCGTGGGCGATCCGGGCGGCGTTCCGGTAGTCGACGGCGCGGCGGCCGTTCCAGCTGCGGAAGACCGCCTCCGTGGCGAGCCGGATCTGCTCGCGCGGGTCCTGCGGGAACGGCCGACCCGTCCGACGCTCGATGATCGCCTTGAACTCCGCGGTGACCCGCCGCCAGTCGTCCGCACCGAGGTCGGAGTCGCTCGCCACCCCGCCCCGCCTGCGGGCCTCGGTAAGTACCTCTTCGAACGGCTCGTCAGCGATCTCCATCACGACGGAACCGAACATCTGCACCAGCCGGCGGTAGCTGTCGAAGGCGAAGCGGGCGTCACCGGTGAGCCGCTCGAGACCGGCCGCGACATCGTCGTTGAGGCCGATGTTGAGCACCGTGTCCATCATGCCGGGCATCGAGAACCGGGCTCCCGAGCGGCAGGAGACGAGCAGCGGATTCGCGGCATCACCGAAGCGCTTGCCGGTCATCCTCTCGAGTCTCGCGAGCGCGTCGAGAACCTCCTCCCAGAGGCCATCCGGAAACGTCTCGCCGCCTTCGAGATAGGCGTTGCAGGCGGCTGTCGTCACGGTGAAGCCGGGCGGCACGGGCAGTCCCTGGCGAGTCATGTCGGCCAGATTCGCGCCCTTGCCTCCCAGCAGGCCGCGAACCGCGTCCCAGTTGCCGGCGGTGCGCTCCGCTGCTGCCAGTTCGTCGAAGCCGTAGACCCACTTGTTGCCCATCGAGCACCCTCCGCGACCGGGAGATCCGTTCGTCATCCGAAGAAAGCACGGCGAGACCTGCAGGAGCGACTCGCTCGAGTCTATCGCCGACCCGCTCGGGAACTCTGACAGCGGCGGGCATTTCTGCCCGCCGTCCAAAGAGGTGGTCTAGGTCCGGAACCGGCCGGAATCCCGCGGTGAGGGAACCGTAGTCGTGCCGTAACCGCCGACCGCGAACTGCTTCACACCCCGACCGCGCGGCCTCGTGCGAGCCTCCGTGTCGCAACTTCCCAGGTTTCTCCGAGGAGATCGTTGATGCCCTTCTCCGCCTCGCACTCGCTACGATCGACGCCTGCCGCCGACCCCTGCGCTCCTGGCAGACGGCGCGAACGGCGACACCACGGGCGCGCTCAGCCCCGGCTGGCCCACGCACTGGTGGCGGCCGCCCTCCTCGCCCCGGCGCTCCTCGCCGGAGCGGGCTTCCCCAATGCTCCGCAGACTCCAGGCACGCTCCTGTCCGGGCTGCTCGCGCCGAACCAGGGCCGGACGGCGATCCTCGCGTACCACAACGGCATCCTGTTCTCGGTCCCCGAGGTGCCCTCGAGCGAGCCCGGATCGGATTTCCAGGTGCGCACCTGGGATCTCGCCGACCCGGAAAATCCGGTTCAGCTCGCCACCTGGGGCGTCACCCCCATGCCGATCAACGCCCACGGCTACCTGCAAAGCGGCGACTACCTCGTCCTCGGTGCCAACTGGCCGCCGGAGGCCCCCTGGTCGTTTCGCGCCAACCCCGCCTTCGGCAGCCTCACCCGCACGACCTATCCCGATCTTCTCTGCGCCGGCGTCCGCGGCTGTCTCTTCCAGCCGTTCTTCGTCGGCGACACCTGGTGGAGCTACGGCGCGATCTCCGGCCTCGCGACGATCGAACGAAACGGCGTGGAGCTCGGCAGCTGGGATCACCTCGGTCTCACCGGGGTCGTCGGCCATCCGTTCCTGATCGGCAACCTCCTCATCTTCGCCTCCGACCAGAGCCGCACGGGAGTGGCAACCTACGACGTCTCGGACCCGGCGAATCCGGTGCTCCTCGACGTCTTGACGAGCGGCGGGCCGGGGGGCTATTGGCCGGAGGTCTGGGGCGGGGACGGCAAGCTCTACGTGGTGTTCCCCTACCGCGACGGCGGCAACGGCATGCAGGTGGTCGACGTCACCGACCCCTCGGATCTCCGGCTGATCGCCGACACCCCGCTGCCGGGCGCGGCCGCGATGTACGCCCAGTTCCAGGACGAGTTCGCCTTCATCGGCGACCACAAGGTCGACATGCGCACCTTCGAGTCGGTCCTCGACCTCCACGGCGCGACCGTGCCGCACACCACCGGCGGTGGCGTCGGCATCGACACCTCGCAGTTCGCCCTGCCGCTCGGCAACCTCCTGGTCACCGGCGGCGTCGGCGAGAACCAGGGCATGGCGGTCTGGGCGCACCAGGCGGCTCCCGACACGCGCGGGCCGTCGGTCGGCTTCCACATCCCGCGCGCCGGACAGACGAACTACCCCGCCGGCTCGCCGATCACCCTGCTCATCCACGAGACTCTCGAGACGCCGACCGTCGTCAACGGCGCGACCTTCATCGTCCGCCCGGTGGGCGGCTCGAGCATCGCCGGCCGGTTGACCTTCGCCTTCGACGACATCCTGACGTTCACCCCCGACCAGCCGCTCTCCGCGAACACGACCTACGAGGTGCTCCTGCCGGCCGGCGGCATCGAGGACGCCGCCGGCAACGGCATGGCCGGCTACAGCTTCACCTTCTCCACCGGCTCGACGGTGAACGGCAACTCGCCGCCAACCCTGACCAGCTACGCGGCCTCACCGTACCCAGCCGCTCCCGGGGAGTCGGTCACTTTCGTCGCGACCGCGGTCGAACCGCAGAGCGAGGCGGTCGAGTACCGGTTCGACTTCGGCGACGGCTCGCCGAAGACCGTCTGGGGTGGCGCCAACGCGAACCACACCTACGCGTCCACCGGGCACTTCCGTGCCACCGTTCAGGCGCGCGACCCGCACGGCGCGATCGCCTCGCGCACCCGCGTCGTCACCGTCGCGGTTCCGCCAGGAGGGCCGTCGCCTGCCGCCAGCACCTCGGTGCTGTGCGACGCCTCCGCCCGCCGCGTCTGGACGGTGAACCCCGACCACGGCACCGTCGCCGCGCTCGACGCCGACTCGGGGGCGTTCGAGCTCGAGACCGCCGTCTGCGCCAAACCGCGAGCGCTCGCCCGTGCGGCGGGCGGCGAAATCTGGGTCACCTGCGGCGACGACGACCGCATCCGCGTTCTCGATGCCGGCGGCTCGGTGGTCGACGAGATTCCGACCGGTTACGGCAGTGGGCCGGCAGGGCTGGTCGCCTCCCCGGCGGGAGAGACGCTCTACGTCGCCCTCGAAGGCCGCGGCGAGGTGCGCCGGATCGACGCCGCCTCGCGCCAGACCACCGCGACGCTCACGCTCGGACCGTCGCCGCGGGCGTTGGCGCTCTCGGCCGACGGCGCACGCCTGCTCGTCACCCGCTTCCTTTCCGACCGCGACTGGGGGGAGGTCTGGGACGTCTCCACGGCGACTCTGACGCTCACCCGCACGATCCGCCTGCCCAAGCTCGGCGGCGACGCCCATCGCGACAGCACCGCCGATGGCCGCGGCACGCCGAACCAGCTGGTGGCCATCGCCATCTCTCCCACCGGCACCCATGCCTGGGTCGCGGCCACCAAACCGAACGTCGAGCGCGGCCATCTCTTCGGCCCCGACCTCGATTCCGACAACACGGTACGGGCGACACTGGTCGAGCTGGCGCTCGCCTCCGGCACCGCCGTGCGGGCGATCGACCTCGACAACAGCGACTCGCCTTCGGCGCTCGCCTTCTCGCCGCTCGGGGACTACCTCTTCGTGACCCTGCAGGGAGATGACGAGCTCGTGATCCTCGACGCCTTCGAAATCGAGAACGCGGCCGGATTGGGCTCGCTCGTCACCCGCCTGGCGACCGGTTCCGCGCCCCAGGGGCTCTGCACGGACGCCGCGAGCGACCGCATCTTCACGAAGGACTTCCTCGGCCGCACGACCACCCTCTTCGACGCCGGCGACTTCTATGCCGGCGGCTCGATCCAGCTGCCATCGAGCGCCGTCGAGAGCGCCGGGACGCTCGCCGGCGAGCCGTTGCCGGAGGACGTCCTCGCCGGCAAGCGCCTCTTCTACCATGCGCGCGATCCGCGGATGAGCGCCGAGGGCTACCTCTCCTGCGCCACCTGTCATCTCGAAGGCCGCGCCGACGGCCGCGTCTGGGACTTCACCGGCCGCGGCGAGGGGTTGCGCCGCACCCTGCCCCTGGTCGGCCGGGCGGGGACCGGACAGGGCAACGTCCACTGGAGCGCCAATTTCGACGAGATCCAGGACTTCGAGAACGACATCCGCGACGCCTTCGGAGGTAACGGCTTCATGGACGACGACGACTACGCCGCGACCGCGGCGCCGCTCGGGCCGCCCAAGGCGGGTCTGTCGATGGACCTCGATCGGCTCGCCGCCTACGTCGCTTCCCTCGGCAGGACCGCCGTCCCGCGCAGCCCGTACCGCAACGCCGACGGCAGTCTCACGGCCGCCGCGGTCGCCGGCCGGACGCACTTTCGCGCCCTGGCCTGCACGGCCTGCCACCGCGGCCCCTCCTTCACCGATTCGAGCCTGGGCACAGCGACCCTCCACGACGTCGGAACGTTGCGAACGACGTCGGGCGGCCGCCTCGGCGGACCGCTCACCGGCATCGACACGCCGACGCTTCTCGGGCTCTGGACGCAGTCGAGCTACCTCCACGACGGCTCGGCTCCGAACCTCGACTCCCTCTTCAACACAGCCGGCGGTACCGTCCTGCCGGCCGAGGCGGCGAGCCCCTCTGCCGGCGCCCAGATCGTCAGCAACTACGTCGAGCTCAACAACGATGACACCGTCCGCGGCAGAGCCTACGCGGCGCTCGGGCCGAACGGGGCGCGCGTGACCTTCGCGGGCGTCGACGGCGGCGCCGGCGGCATCGGGGCGATCGAGCTCCGCTACAGCAGCTCCGGTGCGGCGCAGGTGGGCGTCGCGGTGAACGGCGTGGCGCAAGATCTCGCCCTGGCGGCGGTCGGCAACAACCCCTCGTGGCGCCACACGAACTGGCGGACGGCGCGGCTCGAGGGGGTCGTCTTCGCCGCCGGTGGCACGAACACGCTCGAGATCACCGCCACCAGCGCCTTCCCCAACCTGAGCCTCGACGAGATCACGGTGACGCGGCCGGACGAGCTCGCGCTCGCCGCCCCGCACCGGGTCGCCGGAGCGCTCGCCCCCGGAGAGCGCGCCGAGCTCGCGGCCTACCTGTTGCAACTCGACGCCACACCGGAAGACAACCCGGGCGGCGCCCTCTTTCTCGACGGCTTTGCGAGCGGCGGCACGGGCGCCTGGTCCTCGACCGTGCCCTGAGGCGGTTATCATCGCGGCGTGGCCGCATCCCCGCTCCTTGCCACCGCTCGACGGATCGCCGGCTACGGCGCCCTCTGCGGTCTGCTGCTCGCCGCGCTGCGCTTCACCGAGTACCGCTTCCTGGTGCTCGAGCACTCGGTCGAGATCTGGGGCGGGCTCATCGCCGCCCTCTTCGCGACGCTCGGGATCTTCCTCGGCCTGCGCCTCACCCGCACCCGCGTCGAGAGGGTCCTCGTCCCGGTCGAAGTGCCCATCCCGGTGCCGGCCGGCGTGCCCGTTCCGGGGGGCACCCCGTTTTCGGTCGACGAGCGCCGCCGGAAAGAGCTGGGCGTCACCGCCCGCGAGCTCGAGATCCTCGGGCTCATCGCCGCAGGCCTCTCCAACCGCGAGATCGCCGAACGCCTCTTCGTCAGCGAGAACACCGTGAAGACCCACTCGAGCCGGCTGTTCGACAAGCTGGGAGCCCGCCGAAGGACGCAGGCGGTGCAGCTCGGCCAGGCCGCAGGCCTGCTCCCCCCGGGGCCGCAGGCCCCTTTCCCAGTACCGCAGGCCCCTTTCCCGGTGCCGCAGGGCCCTTTCCAGGTACCGCAGGCCCCTTTCCCAGTACCGCCGGGCTCCTCTCCGGCGGGAGCCCTCACCCGAAAGCACGAAATCGGGCGAGAATCGCCCGGTACAGCGAAAAATCACTCGAACGGGTGACGACGGCGGCGCGGCGCAGGACCTATCGTCCGCACCGGATCGCGGCATCGAAGCCGCTGCTCCCCGCCGTCACAGGAGACGAAAGCCATGTCGATGAAGCGCACGATTCTCACCTGGGGCCTGATCGCGGGCGTCGTCTCGATCAGCATGATGCTCGCCACCATGCCGTTCGCCGACCGCATCGGCTTCGAGTACGGCATGGTGATCGGCTATACCGCGCTGGTGCTTTCGGCGCTGCTGATCTTCCCCGGCATGCGCTCGTATCGCGACAGCGTCGCCGGAGGCAAAATGAGCTTCGGCAGGGGCTTTCTCGTCGGCCTGGGCATCGCCGCGGTGGCGTCGGTCTGCTACGGCATCGTCTGGGCGATCGTCTACGCCAACTTCATGCCCGACTTCTGTGACAAGTACGCCGCCTTCATGATCGACAAGGTCAAGGCCGCCGGCGGATCGGCGGAGAAGATCGCCGAAGCGACCGCCCAGGCGGCGCAGATGAAGCGCATGATGGACAATCCGCTGATCAACGCCGCCATGGCCTTCCTCGAGCCGTTCCCGGTCGGCCTCCTCGCCTCGGCGATCTCGGCCGGCATCCTGCGGAAGAAGTGACCCGGTCCGGTCGCGCGCTCGGCCATTCGCAGATGAGAGCGGAGGCGGTATCGTTTCGCGCGCAGGAGACCGGAGTCCACATCCCGCGGCTTACCCCGTGGCCGCCGATGTTCTCAAGGCGGCCGCTTACGGGGTGCGGGATCGGGACCCGGGGCTCCGAGCACGAAACGATTCCGCCGCCGCGCAGGACGAGACGACCCATTCACTCGCTTTCCAAGCTCCGGAGGTTCACATGCAAAGAGTCACGGGTATCGGAGGCATCTTCTTCAAGGCGAAGGACCCGGTCGCGCTGCGCGCCTGGTACAAAGAGCACCTCGGCATCGACGTCCAGGATTGGGGGGGCGCGGCCTTTCGCTGGGTCGACGCCGCCGGGGCTCCGACGGGGGGCACCACGATCTGGAACATCGCCCCGGAAACAACCGACTACTACGCCCCGAGCACGGCGCCGTTCATGGTGAACTACCGCGTCGCCGATCTCTCCGCACTCCTCGTCGAGCTGCGCAGGGAGGGCTGCAACGTCGTCGACAAGAGCGGCGAGGACTCCGAATACGGCAAGTTCGGCTGGGTCATCGATCCGGAGGGCAACAAGGTCGAGCTCTGGGAACCCCCGGCCGGCGAGTAGGCCGCTGGGACGGTTCCGACACGGCTTCTCTTCTCCGCCCTAACGACGAAGGGTAGCCGGACCCGCAGCTGGGGACATGTGCCTGCCCCAAGCCAACGCTTCGGAGAGCCCCGGCTCCCCTGGGCAGATACGTGCCCCCGGCGTACCGTCGGAGGTCGCGTGCTCGGAAAAATTGGTGACAGTTACCTGATTTCGCCCGGCGTCCGCTCCGAGCCGCAGGTCTTCAACTTGGGCGAAATGAGGTAACTGTCACCAGTTTTTCCACTTTGGATCCCGAGCGCCCCTCGCGTCGCGGTGGGACAGCCCTGAAAAGCCGCCTCCGAGAATTGGGGACAGTCCCTGAAAGCTCGCTGATCTCCGGCGGTCTGACTCCGGGGGCGAACTAGACGACGATCTGCGACAGGTCGGCGAGCCAGCGGATCTCTGTCTGGATCGACTGCAGCAGGGCGATACGGTTCTGCTTCAGTCGAGGGTCGGGGTCCATGACCATCACTTCCTTGAAGAAGACCTCGAGCGGCGAAGCCAGCTTGCGCACGCTGCGCAGACCGGTTGCGAAATCACGAGTCGCTCGCGCAGCGAGAATCTCGTCATGCAATGCAAGGGCTGCCTGACGCAGCGCGCGTTCGGCCTCCAACGTGCAAAAGGCTTCAGCAAAGGGAAAGGCTTCGCTTCCTTTGGTGATATTCGCGATGCGCTTGGCGGCTTGCGCGACGATGGCGAAATCGGGCTCCTGGCGAGCGCCCTGGAGCGCCGCCGCTCGCGCGGCGATGGCGCGGAAGGCCAAGGGGCTGTCGCCATCGGCCCCCATGGCCGCGGCGACCTCGTCGTAGGCGAAGCCGCGCTCGCCGAGCACATGCGTCAGCCGATCACGCAGGAACTCGACCAACTGGCCGAAGGCCTTCGCCTGCGCAGAAGGAACGTTCGGCGAAGGCACCGCTGCCCCGCCGTCCACGACACCCTTTACTGGAAGCTTCTCGTGAAGAAGTCCAAAGGCGACTCCCAGGGCCGCTTCGAGGTTCACCTCGACCTCGCCTTCGAGCGCGAGGCGAACGACTCCGAGCGCTGCGCGCCGGAGTCCGAACGGATCCTTGGAGCCGGTCGGAATCAGGCCGAGGCCGAAGAACCCCGCGAGGGTGTCGAGGCGGTCGCTGAGGGCCGTCACCTGGCCGACCGCACCGCGCGGCAAGGCATCCTTCGCTCCCGCCGGACGATACTGATCGTAGATCGCCTGCCAGACCGCCTCCGGCGCCCCTTCGGCGCGGGCGTAGAGCCCACCGACGACGCCTTGCAGGTCGGTAAACTCCTTCACCATGTCGGTCGCGAGATCCACCTTCAGCAACTCGGCGGCCGATCGCACCGCAGAAAGGTCGGAGACTCCCGCCGCGCGGGCGATCGAATCGGCGAGTGCGACCAGACGGACGCTCTTCTCGGCGTAGCTGCCGAGCTTCTCCTGGAAGGTCAGTTTCGCGAGGCCTTCGCGGCGGTCGGCGAGCGCTGTCGCGCGGTCCTTCTCGAAGAAGAACTTCGCGTCGGCGAGCCGCGCCGCGACGACCCACTCGTTGCCCGCCCGCACCCGCCCCGCCGGGTCGTCCGGGCGGTCCATGACGGTCAGGAACACCGGCAGCAGCGCGCCGTCCTTCTCCACTGTCAGCGCACTCTGGTGATCGCGCAGCGACGTCGCCAGCACCTCCCGCGGCAACGCACAAAGGTCGGCAGCGAAAGCCCCCTCCATCACCCCGGGGATCTCGCAGATCGCCGCCAGCTTGTCGAGCAGGGAAGAGTCTTCGACCAGCACGCCGCCGAGCGCCACGGCGCGAGCTGTCATCCGCTCGAGCAGTAGCCGCTTGCGCTCCGCCGGAAAGACGACGATGCCCCGCTCTGCCAACGCCGCCAGGTAGTCCTCGACTCCCTTTACCGGAAAGCCCTTCGGCGAAAGCGTCGAGTGCCCTGCGGACTCGCGACCGGCCTCGATCCCGAAGAGCTCGAAGGGCACGATCTGGCCTTCGAACAGGGCGACAACTCCGTGGACCGGGCGGACCCAGGG
>JAGPDF010000019.1:69399-74451 GCA_018057705.1 Thermoanaerobaculia bacterium
AGATGCGAGCACTTGAGCGCGCACTCGTAGGCCGGGAGGACGATCCCCGCCGCGAGGCAGCGCCTGGACTCGTTCTCGTAGCCATCGAACTGCCGGCGCAGGAAGTCGACGTCGGCGACCTCGAAGTTGTACTTCGAGAACTCGTGCTCGTCCTGCCAGCGCACCTGCCCGTAGTTCACACCGTCCGGCACCCAGCGGATGTCGTAGATCGACTTCTCCAGGCCGAGGAACATCGTGATGCGCTCGAGGCCGTAGGTGAGCTCGCAGGAGATCGGGGAGAGCTCGATGCCTCCGGCCTGCTGGAAGTAGGTGAACTGCGAGATCTCCATGCCGTCGAGCATCACCTGCCAGCCGACGCCCCACGCGCCCAGGGTCGGTGCCTCCCAGTTGTCCTCCTCGAAGCGCAGGTCGTGGACCGCGAGATCGACTCCCATCGCTTCGAGGCTCTGGACGTAGAGCTGCTGGACGTCGAGCGGCGACGGCTTCAGGATGACCTGGAACTGGTTGTGCTTGTAGAGCCGGAACGGGTTGTCGCCGTAGCGCCCGTCCGCCGGCCGGCGCGAAGGCTGGACGTAGGCGACCCGCCAGGGCTCCGGCCCCAGCACCCGCAGGAAGGTGTCCGGGTGCATCGTCCCGGCACCGACTTCGAGATCGTAGGGCTGCTGCAGGACACAGCCCTGCCCCGCCCAGTAGTCCGAAAGCGCAAGTATCAACTCCTGAAAGCTCTTCATCCGCTCTTCTTCCTCTCCTCGGTGCCCTGACTTCCCGGCTAGCTGTCGAGCGCAGCGAGCGTGCGCTCCATCACCATGAGACTGCGAACTTCGTGCTGCAGAAAGTGGCGGCGGATCCGGCCCACCGCCGTCGCCACCTCGGCGAGCACCGCCGGCTTCGGCGGTGTGTCGGCCATACGCTCGATGTTCTCGCGCCCGATCCGCCGCCAGAAATCGACCGCTCCGGCCGACACCGCCTCCGCGCCGTGGGCGCTGCGTGCACAGTCGCGGCAGATGAGCCCCTCGCCGCTGGCGAGAATCGAGGCCCCGCCTTCGAGCTCCCGCCCGCACTGCGGGCAGGCGTCCGGCGGCGGGAAGATCCCGGCCGTGCGCAGCAGCCAGCTCTCGAAGTAGCGCGCCACGAGATTGCGGTCGCGGCCCGCCTCCAGCGCCTCTACGGTGGCGTCGAGGAGCCGGTAGATCACCTCCGCCGGCTCGCCCTCCTGGGCGAAGAGCGCCACCTGCTCGGCGATCGTCGCCCCGAGCAGGATTCCCTCGAGATCGAGCTGCAGCAGTTTCACCGGGCGGACGAGCTCCACCGACCCGATCCGGACGAGGTCGCGGCCCTCCTTCTCCATCCAGCCGATGCGCGCCTTGGCGAGCGGCTGCAACTCACCGGCGAAGCGGCTGAATCGGCGCTTCGCGCCGCGCGCCACCCCCCGGCGCTTGCCCTCCTCGCGGGTCAGGAAGACGACGATCCGGTCGGCCTCCTGTAGGTCCGAGACCTCGAGAATCAGCGCCTCGGCCTGATGAAACTTCACCGGGGGAGCTTATCGCGCAGCGCCCCCGGATCGCTCGCCTTCGCCTGCCCGGCGAACCGGCCTCCCGGCGAACGCCCGCTCCGCCCGCCGCTCAGTGCGCGAGATGGCGCAGGAACGCGGCGGCGAGGCCGAAGTAGATCAGGATGCCGGTGATGTCGTTGGCGGTCGAGAGCATCGGTCCGGAGGCGACGGCGGGGTCGAATCCGAGCCGCTCGAGCGCCAGCGGAATGAGCGCCCCGGTCGCGGACGCCAGCAGGATCGCCAGGAAGAGCGCCAGGCCGACGACCAGTCCGAAAATCGGGTTCTGCCAGAAGACCAGCGCGGCGACCCCGACCAGGAGCCCGCAGGCGAGCCCGAGGAGGACCGCCACCCGGAGCTGGCGGACGACGAACGCCCCGAACCGCCCCTCCCCCGCCTCCAGCCGGCCGGTGGCGAGCCCGCGCACCGCCACGGTGGAGGTCTGGCTGCCGATCGAGCCCCCCAGCCCCATGATCACCGGCACGAAGGCGAGCAGGAAGAGCGCGTCCTGAAACTGCAGCTGAAAGTACTGCAGGAGAAAGCCGACCGCCAGGAGCCCGACGATGCTCACCAGGAGCGACGGCAGACGCAGGCCCGCGACGCGCAGCGAGCGCTCTTCGTAGAGCAGCTCGCTGTCGGAGGAACCGGCGAGCTTGAAGAGGTCCTCGGTCGCCTCTTCCTTGACGACGTCGATGATGTCGTCGACCGTCACGATGCCGACCAGCCGGTTCTGGTCGTCGACCACCGGCACCGCGAGCAGGTTGTAGCGCGCCGCCTGGGCCGCGACCTCCTCCTGATCGGTGTCGACGTGGAGCTTGATCACCGACTTCTGCATGATCTCGCCGAGCGTCTGGACCGGACGCGAGAGCAGCAACTGGCGCAGCGACGTCACCCCGACCAGATGAGAGTCGCGATCCACGACATAGAGATAGAAGATCATCTCGAGGTCGCGCTTCTGCTGGATCGCGGCGATCGCCGCCTGGACGGTCTCGCCCTCGGCGAGGGCGAAGAAGTCGGGGTCCATGATCCGGCCGGCGCTGCCCTCGCGGTAGGCGAGATGGGTCTGCATCTCCGACCTGCCCGAGAGGTCGACCAGCTCGAGAAGGCGGTCGTGCAGGTCCCCGGGCAGGGACTCGAGGACGAAGACGGCGTCGTCGACCGGCAGCCGTTCGAGGAGCTTCGCGGTGCGCTCGGGCGGCAGGTTCTCGAGCAGCTCGAGGCGCTGCGCCGGCGCCATCTCGGTGAGGACGTCGCCGGCCGCCTCCGGAAAGTCGGCGCTCAGGATGTCGAACACCTGGCGCCGCTGGTCGCTCTCGAGATCGACCAGCAGCAGCGCCACATCCTCCGGCCGGATCCGCCCGAGGAGGCGCGAAATGTTGACCTCGGCGCCCCGTTCCTGGAACTTCCGCAGCGTGTCGGCGAGGAGCTGGCGGCGCGGCGGCTCGTGGGGGGTCGGGGAGGTCACGGTCGGCGAATGTAGCACAGCGACTTGCCGGCGCCGGGCGCGGTAAACTCCCCTCTGATGACTCGCCCTCTCGCCCTCATCGTCGACGACGAAGCCGGAATTCTCACCACCCTGGGCGCCATCCTCGCCGACAACGGCTTCGAGGTCGCCACCACGCCGAGCGGCACCGAAGCGCTCGATCTCTACGCCACGCGCAAGCCCGAGATCGTCTTCCTCGACGTCTGGCTGCCCGACCGCGACGGCCTCGAGACGCTCGAGACCCTGCGCGAGTTCGATCCGCAAGCGACGATCATCATGATCTCCGGTCACGGCACGTCCGCGACCGCCGTGCGGGCGATCAAGATGGGCGCTTTCGACTACCTCGAGAAGCCGCTCTCCTACGAGCAGGTGATGGCCGCGGCGCGCGCGGGCCTCGCGCACCATACGGCGCGCACGCCGGGAGCGACCGGCGACGCGGCAGCTCAGCCGGAGGATCCCGGTGGCTTCGCCTCGCACCCGGAACCCCGCCGCACGGCGATCCCCCCTCTTCTGCACCTCGAACGCAGCCGGACGCGCCAGCGGACGCTCTGCCAGAACACGGTGCTCTACGGCATGGGGCTCCACTCCGGCGGCCGCACCGGCATGGTGCTGCAGCCGCTGCCGGCAGGCTCGGGGATCCATTTCCATTCGATGCCGTCCGGCGAGTCGATCCCGGCGCACGTCTCGGCGGTCGGCGACACCGACTACGCCACGACCCTCGGCCTGAACGGTTCGACGATCAAGACGGTGGAGCATCTGCTCTCGGCGCTCCACGCCGGGGGCATCACCAACCTGCTGATCAAGGTGCACGGCGAGGTGCCGGTGCTCGACGGCTCGGCCGCCGAGTTCTGCAGGACGATCGAAGAGATCGGCGTCGAGGAGCAGGGAGAGCTGCGGCAGGAGTTCGTGGTCGACAGGAGATACGAGGTCGGGTCCGGCGACAAGACCCTGA
The DNA here is from genome assembly GCA_018057705.1 of Thermoanaerobaculia bacterium. NCBI lineage: Bacteria > Pseudomonadati > Acidobacteriota > Thermoanaerobaculia > Thermoanaerobaculia bacterium. The sequence goes on from JAGPDF010000019.1 coordinate 73,384, forward strand.
CCCTCGAGCCGTTCGACGGCTTCGCGGTCTCCTACCTGCTGCGCTATCCGCCGCCGATCGGCGAGCAGTTCTACGACTTCGAGCTCACCAGCTTCGAGGCCTACAAGCGCGAGATCGCCCCGGCGCGCACCTTCGGCTTCCTGCGCGACTTGAAGATGATGAACGAGCTGGGCCTGGGCTCCGGCGGCCGCCTCGACAACTTCATCCTGGTCGGCGAAGACCACGTCGTGAACACCGAGCTCCGTTTCCCCGACGAGTTCGTCCGCCACAAGATCCTCGACATCATCGGCGACCTCTACCTCCTCGGCTACCCCATCCGCGGCCGGGTCCACGCCCACCTGACCGGCCACCGCGACAACATCGCCCTGGTCCGCAAACTCGTCGCGGAGAATCGGCTTTCCTGACCCATCCTGGGAGGTAGAACATGGAAACGCGCAGCGGTCGGATCGTCTTTCCGCCCCATGTCGGTTCGAGCACACTTCCCATGAACGTCATCTTCGATCGCCGGGTGCTATCGGTTGCAGTCGCGCTCGCCGGCTACGAGGCGCACTACACCGGCAACGACCATCATGTGCGGCAGGTCACCGCGGACCTCACGGCCGCGCTCGGCGGCCGCGTCGACGACGGCTGGGAGGTGCGCCTGGTCGCTACCCTCTGCCTCCGGGATGACAGCGGCGCCGCCTTCGAAGGCTGGATCGACTATCTGCTCTTCGTCGAGCTCGCCAAGCCGGATCTCCGTCCGGGCGAGCTGCATCCGCCGCTCGGCGGCGGGGTCCTGGAGGCCTGAGCGATGCAGTTCCTCACCGTGACCGCCGGCAGCGTCGACCTCGCCTTCATCAGCGACCACACCATCACCGTGCCGTTTTCGTTTCCGCAGCCGGTGCACCGCGTGCACGCGATGCTCCAGGGCTTCGATATGAGCTTTCCCGAGGACGACCACCACCTGCATCGCCTGCAGCTCGACCCGCAGGTCCACTTCGACGACCGCGCCTCCCCCACCAACGGCGAGCTGCGCGTCCACTTCACCTTCCGCGACGACGGCTCCGGCCCCATCGCGACCTTCTACGC
>JAGPDF010000020.1 GCA_018057705.1 Thermoanaerobaculia bacterium
CGCAAGGACCGGACAAGGGAAAGAAGCAATCTGGTGCTGGACCTGATCGCGGCCCGGGTGCCGGTTCTGGATCAGTTCTCCGTTCTGGACGCAGATAGCGAGGCGCCCGGTGCGACCGTGGTCGCCGACCTGCTCAGCGCTCTCCTGGAGGGGAATCCAGCGCTCATCGACGAGTTGCCCGAGCAGGCCTGGATCGTCGTGCCGCTCCTGCCCGCGCTTTCGAGCACGCCCGAGAGCTGGGCCGCACTGCTCCAGCGTGCGGCGGCACGCCGACCTTCGGCGGTCCTGGGAGTCGCCCCCGAGCTCACGCCGCTCGACCGCCGGAGACTCGTGGAACGCCTCGGCGAAGAGCAGTTCGAAGCGATTCACCATACGCAGGTGGAGGAGGGCGCCGGACGGCGGCTGGAGCGCGCCTTCGCCGGCGCGGTCGCGCGTGCGGGCCTGCCGGCGTTCGTGCAGCGCCCCCCGGCGGAGCTTCCACCCCGGCTGGCGCGCAACCGGGTGCTGGCGACGGTGCTCGCAGAATGCGGCGAGCTCTGGCTGCGCGTCGGCAGGAGCGAAGCCGAAGGGTCGGCTCTCCTTGCCGCCGCGCGGCATTTCGAGAGCGCGGCGGTGGCCGGACTCGATCTCGCTGCACTCTCCCGCGAGGGCAATCTCGCGCACCTCGGCTTCCTCTCGCCGCTGGCGCTCCAGGTCATCGCCAGCGTCGCCGGGCAGTCGGGGCTCCTCGCCTCGCCGCCGCTCCTCGCCGAGTTGCGGGGGGAGTACACTGCCGGCGAGGTCCCGGGCTGAGCGCGGGAAGCGGCCCTGCCGCCGATACCGCCGGCCTGGGGATCTACCTTCACGTTCCCTTCTGCCGCACGAAGTGCCGCTACTGCGACTTCTACCGCGTCGGCGAGAATCGCCTCAAGATCGACCTCTTCCTCGCCGCCCTGCACCGGGAGATCGACGGTTGGACGGCGCTGCACGGACGGAGGGTCGAGACGATCTTCCTCGGTGGCGGCACACCGTCGCTGCTCTCGGGGCCGGAGATCGGGGCCGTCCTGCGGCATCTCGACGGCGTCTTCGCGGTCGAAGCCGGCGCCGAGGTGACGGCCGAAGCGAACCCCTCCGACCTCGACCCGCCGGCGCTCGCGGCGCTGCGCGCCGCCGGAGTCAATCGCCTGTCGATCGGGGTGCAGTCATTCTCGGATCGCGAGCTCGCTCTCGTCGGACGCCGGCACGACGCGGCGCGCGCCGAACAGGTGGTGCGGGAGGCGCGCCAGGCCGGCTTCGAGAACCTGTCGATCGACCTGATGCTGGCGATTCCTGGGCAAACCGAGGCCGGCTTCCGGCGCTCTCTCGACAAGGCGATCGCGCTCGAGACCGATCACCTGAGCCTCTATCTGCTCGAGGTGCACGAGAGCTCGGAGATGGACTTCCTGCGCCGCGAGCGGCCGCGCCTCTTTCCCGGCGAAGAGGCCGAGCGCCGGCGTTATCTGGCGATGCACGACCGCCTGGTCGCCGCCGGCTACGAGCACTACGAGATCTCCAATTTCGCTCGCCCCGGCAGGCAAGGGCGTCACAACCTGCGCTATTGGCACCTCGAGCCGTGGCTCGGCCTGGGGCCCGCGGCCCACTCCTTCGTCGACGGCCGGCGCTTCCAGCATCCGGCCGACCTCGGAGCCTGGCTCGCTGATCCGCTCGGCACCGCCCCCCTGGAGCACGATCTCGCGCAAGAGCGCGCGATGCTCGGTCTGCGCCTCGACGAGGGCATCGGCATCGATACGTTGCGTGCTGCGTCGGGTGCGACCGACGCCGAGCTCGCTGCGCGTCTGCGGCGCCTGGACCGTTTCGTCGTCGAGGCCGGCGGCAAAGTCCGGCTGACCACCGAAGGCCGCGTAGTCTCGAATCCTGTCCTTACCGAGCTTTTTTTCTAGGGAGACTGAGATGCCGCCGGAGCTCGAAGCCGTGCGCCCCATCGAGATGGCCGAGATCCTGGCGGCGCGCGAACGCATCGCCGGGACCGTCGTGCGCACGCCGCTGGTCCGGTTGGAGATGGGGCCGGGCTATCCCGACATCCGCCTGAAGCTCGAGAATCTGCAACCGATCAACGCCTACAAGCTGCGCGGCGCCACCAACGCCGTGGCGCTGCTTTCGCCGGCTGAGCGCGACCGCGGCGTCTGGACGATCAGCGCCGGCAATGCCGGCCAGGGAGTCGCCTATTCCGCGCGGAAGGCCGGCGTACCTTGCACGGTGGTGGTGATCGAAACGGCGCCGGCTTCCAAGATAGAACGCATGCGCGCGCTCGGCGCGACGCTCATCCCGGTCCCCTACGAGGCCGCCTGGCAGGCTCTCGAGGATCGCGCCTTTCCCGGCATCGAGGCGACGTTCGTGCATCCGTTCGATGATCACGATTTCATCGCCGGTCACGCCACGATCGGCCTCGAGATCCTCGAGGACGCCCCCGACACCGCGGCGGTCATCGCCAGCGTCGGCGGCGGCGGACTCCTTACAGGGGTCGGGAGCGCGATCAAGGAGCTCTCGCCCCGAGTCGCGATCTGGGCCGCCGAGCCCGAGACCGCCGCCCCGCTGGCGCTCTCTCTGGAGAAGGGCTCGCCGCAGCGCTTCGAGAACTGGAAGGCGTCGTTCGTGGACGGCGCCGGCGGCCAGAGTGTCTTTCCGCGCATGTGGGAGCGGATGCGGCCGGTGGTCGACGGCTCGATCGTCGTGACGCTCGAGGAGACGCGCCGCGCCATGCGTCTCCTGGCCGAGAAGTCCCGGGTCATCGCCGAAGGAGCGGGCGCGCTCGCCGTCGCGGCCGCTCTGACCGGCAAGGCCGGTCCGGGCCCGATCGTCGCCATCGTCTCCGGCGGCAATATCGACCTCGCGAAGTTCTGCGAGCTCATCTCGCCCTCGGCGTAGCCGTTGCGTCGTAGAGCTCCCAGAAAATGAAAAAGCTCCAGTAAAGGTAAGGTGCCCGATGGAACTTCCAGAGCGAGTGCGCGGCTTTGGGCTGACCCTGGGACGAGAGGGCGGCAATCGCCTCTCATGGCTTCCCGTTCTGACTTCGCTGGCCGGTCTGGCCATGCCTTTCGCGCTGGTGGCCGAAAGCGCGCTGAGTCCTGCGACAGCGTCGCCGGAGTCGCGGACGATGACCCCTTTCCTGGAAGCTTCTTCTTCCGGCTCGCCGATCGCGGGAGCCGAAGGGACTCCACCCGCGCCTGCGCCCTCGCAGGCACCGGGGCAGCTCTTGGCGCGGCCATCGGCGGCGGAGCTCAAGGTGCGGGAGCTCTTGCGGCTCACCGGCTCGGTCAACGTCGGCTTTCAGATGGTGGACAAGATCCTCGAGACCTTCAAGCGGGCGATGCCGCAGGTGCCGGCGGAGGTCTGGAACGGGTTTCGCGAGGAGTGCGATCCACGCGAGCTCGAGGCTGCGATCGTGCCGCTCTATCTGGCGAGCTTCACCGCCGAAGAGCTCGACCTGATGCTCGCCTTCTACCGCTCGCCGGTCGGCGAGAAGCTGCTGCGCAAACAGCCCGAGATCTTTCGCGCCAGCAGCGAAGCGGGCCGGCAGTGGGCGGCGGAGGTCACCTATCGCCTGCGCGACCGGCTGACCGAGAAGGGCTATCCACCGCCTGGAGCTCCTGCAGCAGGAGCTCCAGCGCCTGGAACTCCGGCGGGGCCCGTGACTCCACCTGCGCCGGGCGCACCGCCCCGGTAGGGGCCCGCAGGGTCAGCCGGGGAGGCGGGCGATGAGGTCGATCTCGACCCGTCCCTGCATCGGCAGAGCGGCCGCCTGTACCGTCGAGCGCGCCGGCCGGTGATCACCGAAGACCCGGGCGTAGATCTTGTTCAGCGCCGGGAAGTCGGCCATGTCGGCGAGATAGACGGTCGCCTTGACCACCCCGGAGAAGCCTGTCCCGGCACTCTCCAGCACATGGCGGAGGTTCGAGAAGACCTGCTCCGCCTGAGCCTCGAACCCGCCCGAGGCGAGGGCGCCGGTCGCCGGATCGATGCCGGTCTGGCCCGAGGTGTAGAGGAAGCCTGCGACGGAGACCGCCTGGCTGTAGGGGCCGATCGCGGCCGGGGCGGCGTCGGTGTGGTAGCGCTGGATCTTCGAATCGCTCATTTCTCGGCCATCTCCACCACCCCGATATAGGGCAGATTGCGGTAGCGCTCATTGAAGTCGAGGCCGTAGCCGACCACGAACTCTTTTCCGATGCGGAATCCGGAGTAGTCGATCGGCACCTCGACCTCCCGCGACTCGTGTTTGTCGAGCAGGGCGCAGAGCTTGACGCTGCGCGCGCCGCGGAACCGGAAGAGGTCGAGGATCGTGCGCAGCGTCCAGCCGGTGTCGATGATGTCTTCGACCAGGATGACGTCCTTGCCCCGGATCGACAGGTCGATGTCGCGCTTGATGCGGACCTCGCCGGCGGTCGTTCCGGTGCCGTAGCTCGTGGTCTGAAAGAAGTCGATCCGCAGCGGTGTCTGCAGGCGCTTCACGAGGTCGGTGAAGAAGAAGACCGACCCCTTGAGGACGCCGATCGCCACCAGGTCCTGGCTACCCTCGAAGTCGGCGTCGATCTGGCGCGCCAACTCGTGCACCCGGGTGGCGATGGTCTGCTCGTCGAGAAGCACCCGGATCTTGTGGCTATGCTTCTGGCTCTCCATGCTTTAGAATCCTCGTTCAATCGCCGGACTACTGTGACGACCCACGACATCGCTGTACTGCATCGACGCTATGTCGACCTGGCTAGCCGCTTCAAGTCGGCTTGGACGTTTCACCAATTCCTCCAGGGTATCCAGAAGTTCTTCGCCGAGGTCGAGATCGGGCGTTACCCGTCCGACTTCCAGGAGATCCACGGGATCCTCAAGTCGATCGCCGACAATCTGAACAGCGGCGAGAGCGACAAGCTCTCCCGCCAGCTCGACCAGGTCGAGCGCCAGCTCGGCCAGATGACCGGCATTCTCTCCGCCACCGATTCCCGGGTCTCCGCTTCGCTGCTGCGCCAGTTCTTCGATCGCGTCAAGAATTTCGACGAACAGATCCTAGCCCAGATGGTGCGCTTCTATCTCGCCACTTCTTCCGAAGGCAGCCTGGGCGGGGAACGTCAGGACAAGCTGGATTTTCTGGTGTCCAAACTCTCGGAAGAGGTCGATCGCGTGACCGGGCTCTCCATCCTGCGCGACCGCACCCGGCTGCGCGAGCTGTTCGAGGGCTTCTGGGCGGCACTCCCGGAGGTGGAGATCGATCCGGCGATGCTCGCTTCGCGCCGCGCGCAAGTGGAAGAGTTCCGCCGTGAGCTGGCCGGGCTCGCCAGCTTCGAAGCACTCACCGGCAGCGGCTTCATCCAGCGCTACCGCGAGCTCAAGCACGAGATGGGTCGCTACCTCTTCCAGCCGGAGCTGATGATCGCCGTCGTCGAGACGAATCTGGCGGTCAAGAACAAGGTGCGCCAGTACTACCGCTCCGAAGAGCAGCGGGTCCTCGACGAGTCGAACCGGATTCTCGAGCTCGAGAACGAGGTCGGGAGCGACGCGCCGCTGGCGGCGGAGATCTCGGACCTCCGCCAGTCGATGGAGCAGCTCGAGCGCAGTCAGCAACGCGACAACGTCAAACTGGGGGATCTCGACCTCCTGCGCCGCCAGGTCGGCGAGCTGGCGCCCCGTCTCGCGGCGCGCCGGGATCTGCGCACGAAAGGCGATTCCGGAGCTTCCGGGCAGTTCGCGCGGGAGATCCTCTCCGCGAGCCGGGAAGCGGGAACGGCGCCTGCCGGTGGCCCGGTTCCGAGCCATCTGCAGGAGATCGTCGACGCTCTCGAATCGACCGACGAGAAGGCCGACCCGAAGGCCGTGGCGCTGTCGCGCGACATTTACCATCTCCGCCTCGAGCCCCGGGAGGTCACCGCCTATCGCCAGGTCTACCTGACGCCGGGCGGCGACTCCGAAGTCGAACGCTTCCTGCTCGAGGCGGCGGCGCTGCGCCTGCGCATCAACCAGGAGGCCGCCGAGATCGCCGAGCTCCTCGACGAGACGGCGGTCACCAAAGACGCCCCGGTCTTCGAGCGCGCGCGTCTGACGACGCGGGTCGCCGACACCCTGGTGCAGCGCTTCAGCAGTGTCATCGACGCCGCCGTCCAGGATGGGAATTTCACCGAGGCGCAGCAGCTCCAGCTCCTGCGCATGCGGCTGATCCGCGACTACTCGGGTCTCTGGCTACTGGTCAACCGGCCGTCCTCGACCTGAGACCGCCCCCCGCGGCCGGACGAGGCGGAGGGGCGCGGGTCGGCTTTGGGCCGGCACTCGAGACTCCGGGCTCAGTCGAGCGCGGGATCGCCGAGCAGCGCCGCGAGCAGGCTCTTGACCCGTGAAGCGGCCGCTCGACCGGCTTCGAGCACCTCCTCGTGGTGGAGCGGCGCGTCGGTGACTCCCGCGCCGGGGTTGGCCACCAGCGACAGGACGAGGCACTTCATCCCGAGGTGCCGGGCGGCGACGATCTCGTGGACGGTCGACATCCCGACGAGATCGGCGCCCAGGATGCGCAGCATTCGAACCTCCGCCGGGGTCTCGTAGCTCGGTCCGTTGAGGCCGGCGTAGACCCCCTCCTGGAGCTCGAAGCCGAGGTCCCTTGCCCGCCTCCCGGCGAGCTCGCGCAGCCCTGGGTCGAAGGCGTCGAGCATGTCGGGAAAGCGCGCCCCCCAGGCCGCGGGTGGGTCCCCCGACAGCGGGTTGCCGCCGGTGAGATTCAGCTGGTCGGAAACCGCTGCGAGTGTCCCTGCGGGCCATTCCGGGCGGACGCCCCCGGCGGCGTTGGTCATGACGAGCGTCTTCGTGCCGAGGAGCGCCGCGAAGCGGATCGGGAAGACGACGTCGGCCGGCGTATAGCCCTGGTAGCCGTGGATGCGCCCGCGGAAGTAGAGGACACGGCGGCCGCCCGGCAACTCGAGAAGCTCCACCTCGTGCCGGTGCCCGGGGACCGAAAGTACCGGGAACGGCAGCCAATCGGCGAGCGGTTCGGGGCCGGCGATCGGCACTCCAAGGTCGACGGAAAGCCCGGAGCCGGCGACCAGGGCGACGTCGGGCACCGGGCGTCCGAGCTCCCGCCAGCGGGCGACGGCCTGCACGAGTTCCTCCTGCCAGTGGCGCATGGCGGAGAATCCTAGCAGCAGGATTCGGCTGTGGCTTTCGGGTATTCTTCGCCTCCGATGTCGGAGCTCGACGAACAGATCGCCAATCGCAGAAGGAAGCGCGCCGAACTGGCAGCGCGGGGAGTCGACGCCTTCCCGGCGCGGTGCGACTTCGACCTCGAACCCGCCGCCGTGCAGGCGCAGTTCGGTGCCACCAGCGCCGAAGATCTCGCGTCGGGCAAGCAACGGTTGCGTGTCCCGGGCCGCGTCCGGGCCATCCGCGAGCAGGGCAAGCTCGTTTTCGTCGACCTTCACGACGGCACCGCGAAGCTCCAGCTCTTCATCCGCAGGAACCTGCTCGACGCGGCCTCGGTCGAGCTGCTGGATGCCCTCGACCTCGGGGACTATCTGCTCGCCGAGGGCGAGCTGCTGCGGACCCGGGTGGGGGAGCTGTCCATCGCCCCCGAACGCCTGACCCTGCTCGCGAAGGCCCTGCGCCCGCTGCCGGAGAAGTGGCACGGTCTGGCCGACACCGAGATCCGCTACCGCCAGCGCTACCTCGACCTGGTGGCGAATCCCGAGTCGCGGCGCGTGTTCGAGATCCGGGCCGGCATCGTCAGCGGTTTGAGGGCCTACTTCGACCGCCACGGCTTCCTCGAGGTCGAGACGCCGATGATGCAGGCAGTACCGGGGGGTGCCTCGGCGCGCCCCTTCGTGACCCATCACAACGCGCTCGACATCGACCTCTACCTGCGCATCGCGCCCGAGCTCTACCTCAAGCGCCTCCTGGTCGGCGGTATGCACCGGGTTTACGAGATCAATCGCAACTTCCGCAACGAGGGGCTGTCGACCCAGCACAATCCCGAGTTCACGATGCTCGAGTTCTACTGGGCCTACAGCAATTACGAGCACCTCATGGACGTCACCGAGGAGCTGCTGGTCGAGCTTGCTGAGCGAATTCTGGGAACGAAGAAGCTTCTCTACAAAGGAAAAGAGCTGGATTTGACGCCGCCTTGGCCCAGGCTGAGCATGGGGGCCGCTCTGCAGCGCTTCGCGGGTGTGTCCGCAGAGCAGACTTCGACTGCCGCCGGTTTGATCGCGGCATTTCGCGAGCGCGGGATCGAAGTGCCGAAGACGGCGCTCGGTGCCGGCGGGGCCAACTATGGCCTTCTCCTGAGTGCGCTGTTCGAGGAGCTCTGCGAGGAGCACCTCGAGCAGCCGGTCTTCATCATCGACCATCCGGTCGAGATCTCGCCGTTGTCGAAGCAGAAGCCGTCGGACCCGCGTTTCACCGAGCGCTTCGAGCTCTACCTCGGTGGCATGGAGATCGCGAACGCCTTCTCGGAGTTGAACGATCCGGACGTTCAGGCGGAGCGCTTCCGCCAGCAGCTCACGGCGCGCGAGGCCGGCGATGGCGAGGCCCACCGCTTCGACGCCGATTATGTGCGGGCGCTCGAGCACGCCATGCCACCGGCCGGCGGCGAAGGCATCGGCATCGACCGCCTGACCATGATCTTCGCCGACCGCGCCTCGATCCGCGACGTCATTCTTTTTCCGCTGCTGCGCCCGGAGCGCGCCGACACCGCGACCGAAGCGACCACCGACGAGGCCTCGGGCAAGGCTGCAGGCGGAGTCGCGGCACCAGCCGCCGCGGCCGGAGACGCGGTCGAAACGAAGTGAGCGCCGGCAATCTGCCGTTCTCTCTCGCGCTCGCCCTGCGCTATCTCCGCAGCACCCGCAAGGACGCCTTCGTCAGCTTTCTGTCGCTCGTGGCGGCGGCAGGCATCGGCCTCGGCGTCGCCGCGCTCGTGCTGGCGCTCGCGGCGCTCACCGGCATGCAGGAGGCGCTGACGAGCGAGATCCTGGCGCGCACGCCGGCGCTCGAGGTCCAGCTCCCGGCTCGCCTGGGACCGGCGGCGGTGGCCCTCCTGGCTGAGAGCCTCCGGAGCGACTCCGAGGTGACGGCGGTGCAGCAGGCGCTCTCCGGCAAGGGCTGGATCGTCGTTTCCGGCCGGGCCATGCCGGTCGAGGTGACCGGCTTCGAGGGCGAGGTACCGGCGCAGTTTCCAGGCGCCTCCGGCGAACCGCCGGGTCTCTACCTCGGCGACCGGGAGGCGGCGCGGCTGGGTATCGCCCCGGCGACCATCGTCACGATCGCCTCGCCGCGCCCGACCCTGACGCCTTTCGGGCCGCAACCGCGAGCCGTGAATCTGCGCCTCGCGGGACTCTTCCACTCCGGGAAGTCCGAGCAGCGGGCGCGGGCGGCGCTGCCGATCGAACGCGCCGTGCAGCTGTTCGGGGCGGACCGGCCGCGGCGCCTGCTCGTGACGCTCACCAGTCTCGATGCGGCGGCAGGAGTCGCCACGCGGCTCTCGTCCCGGGTTCCCGAGGGCTCACGCATTTCGACCTGGCAGGAGCTCAACCGCCCGCTCTTCTTCGCTCTGCGCCTGGAGAAGAGCGTGATGTTCGTCGCCGTCTCGTTGATCGTGGTCGTCGCCGCGCTCGCCCTGATCGCGGATCTCTCCCTGATCGCCGCCAACAAGCGGCGCGAGATCGGCCTGCTCATCGCCATGGGAGGGAGCGCCGGCACACTGCGCGCCGCGTTCTGCTGGCTGGGGGCGATGCTCGGCGGCATCGGCACCCTCGCCGGCGCGGCGGTCGGCTCGGCGGCGGCGGTGATCCTCGACCGGGCGCGGCTCATTCGCATGCCGGGAGACGTCTACTTCCTCGACTATCTGCCGTTCGCGGTGCCGGTCCGGGACCTCGCGGTCATCGTCGCCGTGACCCTGCTCTGGGCCCTCGCCTGCTCCTGGTACGGCGCTTCGCGCGTCGCGCAGCTCGATCCGATGGCGGCGTTGCGGTCATGAAAGGCGGATCATGACGATCGCGATATCGATGCGTGGTGTCGACAAGAGCTATCGCGACGCGGCCCGGACGGTGGAGGTGCTGCGCGCCATCGACCTCGCGGTGGAGGGCGGGGACCGGCTGGCCATCGTCGGGCCGTCGGGCTCCGGCAAGTCGACGCTCCTCCACCTCCTGGGCGGGCTCGACCGGCCGGACGCCGGAGAGATCGTGGTCGGAGAGCGATCCCTCGCCAACCTCGGCGCAGCCGAGCTCGCGGCCTTCCGCAACCGCACGATCGGCTTCGTCTTCCAGTTCCAGCAACTGCTGGCGGATTTCACGGCGCTCGAGAACGTCATGATTCCGGGACGGATCGCCGGCATCCCCGCGGCCGAGCTCGCCGTGCGCGCCCGCCGCCTCCTCGCGCAGGTGGGGATGGTGGAACGCGAGGAGCATTTTCCGTCGCAGCTCTCGGGTGGTGAGCAGCAGCGGGTGGCGCTGTGTCGCGCCCTGCTTCTCGACCCGCCGCTGCTGCTCGCCGACGAGCCCACGGGGAGCCTCGACCCGGAATCCGGCGCGGCGGTGGTCGAGCTCCTGGAGACTCTCCAGAGCGGCCGGGGGATGACCGCGATCGTGGTCACCCACAATCCGGTGCTGGCTCGGCGATGTGATAGAATTTTGCGGCTGGAAGGGGGAGCGCTGCACTCCGAAAGTGTTTGATTTGCAAGCACTTCGGGGATTTTCCTCAAGGAGTCGAGAGTGTTCGAGAAGTTCAACGAGAAGGCGCGTCGGGCGCTGTTTTTCGCCCGCTACGAGGCTTCCAAGCTCGGCAGCCGGGTCATCGAGTCCGAGCATGTGCTGCTCGGAATTCTGCGCGAGGGCGAAGAGACGGTCACCGAGCTCTTCCGCCGGTTCCATGCCCGTCCGGAAGACGTCCGGCGCGAGATCGAAGGAGAGCGCGTTTTCGTCGAGCGCATCTCGTCCACGGCGGAGCTGCCGCTTTCCGAGGAGTCCAAGAAGATCCTCGCCTACGCCGCCCACGAAGCCGAGTCGATGCTGCACGCGGCGGTGGGTTCGGAGCATCTTCTGGTCGGCATCCTGCGCGTCGAGGGCTCCGTCGCGGCGCGCATCCTGACGCAGCAGAGTTTCGACGTCTACACCCTGCGGGAAGAGGTTCTGGCGATCGCCAAGGAGCGCGAGGCGTCGCTCCAGAAGAAAGAGCTGCCGTTCCTCTCGGAGTACAGCCGCGATCTCACCGCGCTCGCCACCCAGGGCAGCTTCGACCCGCTGATCGGCCGCGAACGCGAAGTCGAGCGCATCGTGCAGATCCTGTCGCGGCGCACCAAGAACAATCCGATTCTGCTGGGCGAGCCCGGAGTCGGGAAGACCGCGATCGTCGAAGGGCTGGCGCTGCGCATCGTCGAAGGGCGCGTGCCGATCTTCCTGGCGCAGAAGCGCGTGCTGGCGCTCGACCTGTCGCTGATCGTCGCCGGCACCAAGTATCGCGGGCAGTTCGAGGAGCGCCTCAAGGGCATCCTCAAGGAGCTCAAGGAGTCGAAGGACATCATCGTCTTCGTCGACGAGATCCACTCCCTGATCGGCGCCGGCTCGGCCGAAGGCTCGCTCGACGCCGCCAACATCCTCAAGCCGGCGCTGTCGCGCGGCGAGGTGAGCTGCATCGGCGCCACGACGATCAAGGAGTACCGGAAGTTCATCGAGAAGGACCGCTCGCTCCTGCGGCGGTTCCAGTCGGTGCAGGTCTCGCCGCCGAACCAGGAGGAGACGCTGCAGATCCTCGATGGCGTGAAGGATCGCTACGAGTCGTTCCACAAGGTGCGGTACTCGAGCGACGCGCTGCGCCGGGCGATCTACCAGACCTCGCGCTACATCACCGACCGCTTCCAGCCCGACAAGGCGATCGACGTCATCGACGAAGCCGGGGCGAAGGTCAAGCTGCGCAAGGTCAAGGACACCCAGAACCTCCGGCGTCTGGAGCAGGAGATCCGGCAGGTGGTCCGCGACATGAAGAGCGCGATCTCGGAGAAGAACTTCGAATCGGCGGTGTTCCTGCGCGAGCGTGAGATCGAGCTGCGCGAGGACCTCGAGCGGATGGGGGCGGCCTCCGACGAGGACGCCGAGCTCGAAGTGACCACCCGGGATATCGAGGAGGTCATCGCCGCCTGGACCGGGATCCCCGTCTCGAGCCTTCAGGAGGACGAGGCGGAGCGGCTCCTGCACATGGAGGAGACGCTGCGCAAGCACGTCGTGGGGCAGGAGATGGCGATCTCGGGCATCTCCCGCGCCATCCGCCGCTCGCGCCTCGGCGTTGCCAACCCGCAGCGGCCCATGGGGTCGTTCATCTTTCTCGGACCTTCGGGAGTGGGCAAGACCGAGGTCGCGCGCCGGCTCGCCGAGTTCCTCTTCGGCTCGCAGCACGCCCTGGTGCGTTTCGACATGAGCGAGTACATGGAGAAGCATGCCGTCTCCAAGCTCATCGGATCCCCCCCGGGCTATATCGGCCACGAGGAGGGCGGGCAGCTCACGGAACGAGTCCGCCGGCAGCCGTACTCCCTCGTCCTGTTCGACGAGATCGAGAAGGCCCACCCGGATGTCGCCAACCTCCTGCTGCAGATCCTCGACGATGGCACCCTGACCGACGCCTACGGCAACCAGGTGGACTTCAAGAACACTCTCCTGCTCATGACCTCGAACATCGGGTCGAAGCTGGTTCTGCGGGGCGGCCGGATGGGCTTCGGCAGCCAGGACGCGGAAGAGGCCTTTCGCCGGGTGGAGGACGAGATCCTCTCCGAGCTCCGCCGGTCTTTCAGCCCGGAGTTCATCAACCGGGTGGACGAGGTGATCGTCTTCCACCCGCTGGGGGAGAGCGAGCTCCGGGCCATCGTCGACCTGCTCCTCGACGACGTCAACGTGACGCTGGCGCAGCGCAATCTCCGTGTCGAAGTGTCGCCGGCGGGGAAGGAATGGCTGCTGCGCAGGGCCGGAATTGACGCCTCGACGGGGGCGCGACCCCTAAGGCGGACGATTCAGCGTCATGTGCAGGATACAATCTCCGAGTTGCTGATCCGTTCGAGCAAGCAGGACTTCGAAGTGATCGAGGCCGATGTGGAGGGTTCCGGGCTCACGGTGCGGGCGCGACCGCGAGAGCTGGAACCCAGCAGGACCTGAAAAAACTCCCGGTTCCTGGCTGGCCGCGACCGCGGCCGCCGAGCATGGTACCCGTCTTGCAGCGCGCGGAGATTCTATGAGGCATGTTCAGCGTTGGCTGCTGGTCGTAATCTTCCTGCTCGCTGCAGGTGCGCGCGCAGAGACCATCCGCGAAGTCGAGTTCCGGGGGCTGCACCTGCTCGCGGAGGAGACCGTCAAGTACTACCTCGGCCTGACCGACGGGCAGGAGCTCGACGAGGGCGCCCTGAATCGCGCCATCGAGGAGCTGTGGCGGCGCAACCTGATCGACGACCTGAAGATCGAGAAGGTCGAGGCGGCGGGCGGCGTCAAGCTGATCGTCACCGTGACCGAGCGCCCGATCCTCCGGTCGCTGGACTTCAAGGGCCTGAAGCGCCTCTCCCGGACCGACATCACCGAACGCATCACGAAGGAGTCGATCTCGGTCCGCGAGGGCTCGCCGATCTCGCTCGGCGAGATCAAGCGGCTTCAGACGACGATCGAGGAGATGTACCGGGAGAAGGGCTTCCGCTTCGCCCAGGCCGACTTTCTCCTCGAGGAGGTCGCCCCGACCGAGCGCCGGGTGGTGTTCACGATCGACGAAGCCGAGAAGGTCCGGATCGGCGACATCAAGTTCGCCGACAACACGGTCTACGGTGACTGGCGTCTGAAGTGGGCGATGAGCAAGACGAAGGAGTCGAATCTCCTTTGGCGGATGCTCAAGAAGGACATCTACAACCCGGCCACCATCGCCGAGGACCTCGTGAAGGTCAAAGATCTCTACCGCGGCGCCGGCTACAAGAACGCCCGGCTCGACGAGCCGATCCTCAGCGTGCGGGAGAAGGGGAGCGGCAAGCGCAGCCTCGGAATCGGGATCCCGGTCGTCGAGGGCGCGCGCTTCAAGCTCGGCGAGGTCAAGATCGAAGGCAACCAGGTTTTCAACCAGCAGTTTCTGGCGGCGCAGTTCTCGCGCCCGCGCGGCGGCTGGCTGCGGTCGTCGATGATCGACAAGGGTCTCGAATCGGTCGAGGATGCCTACAAGAACTACGGACACATCTTCGCCAACTTCGACACCCAGCTGGTCGAGCGCGGAGACGACGTCGCCGACATCGAGATCAAGATCACCGAAGGCGACCAGTATCGCGTCGGGCGGATGGAGTTCGAAGGCAATACCCGCACGCGCGACAAGGTCCTGCGTCGGGAGTTCCGGATCCAGGAGGGCACCCTGCTGAACATGGGCGCCATCAAGGGGAGCCTGTTCAAGGTCAACCAGCTCGGCTATTTCAAGCTCAACGAGGACGATCCGATCGTCTTCGAGAACTTCGACACCGAGAAGAAGACGGTGGACGTGAAGGTGAAGGGCGTCGAGAGCGATCGCACCGAGCTCCAGGTAGGCGCAGGCTGGAGTGAAACCTACGGCTTCTTCGGACAGCTCTCCGTGCGGACCCAGAACTTCCTCGGCCGAGGCGAGACGGTGGGCCTCTCCTTCCAGTCCGGCCGCTACCAGGACGAGTACGGCCTCTCGTACTACATTCCATGGTGGCTCGACCGCCCCCAGAGCATCGGCCTGCAGTTGTTCAAGAGCGACCTCAACTACTCGCAGTACGCCAGTCAGCAGTCGGAGCGCCGCAGTGAAGGCGCGGTCCTCACCTACGGGCGCAACTTCGGTCTGTTCGGCAGTGGCAGCGTCAGCTACACGATCTCGCAATCCCAGGACAGGCTGTTCTACACCGGGCCGCTGGATGCCATCGTCGAGCTGAGCTACGACATCGCGAATTCGTCGATTCAGCCGGTCTACACCTTCGACAGCCGCGACAGCCGGCTCGAGACGACGCGCGGTTGGAACCTCGTCGGCTCGCTCGAATACGCCGGCGGCTTCCTCGGCGGCGACAACTACTTCTGGCGTCCCGAAGTCCACCTCTCCCGCTTCCAGCCGCTCACGTTCTCGCCGGTCAAGACCCTGCTGGCGCTCAACCTGGAGGCCGGACAGGTCATCCCGTTCGACGGCCGCGAGGTCGTCCCGCTCGAGCGCTATTTCATCGGCGGCGAGAACAGTGTCCGCGGGTTCCAGTTCCGGTCGATCTACGTGCGTGACGAGAACACGAACCTGCCGGTGCTCCAGGATGGGTACTTCAAGGGCGGCGACAAGTTCCTGCAGATGAACCTCGAGCTCCAGGTTCTGGTCGGCGGGCCGTTCCGGGTCATCGCCTTCGTCGACGGCGGCAACGTCTACGACGACGACCAGAGCCTCGACCCCTCCAATATCCGTACCTCGGCAGGTGGCGAGCTGCGCATCTTCGTGCCGATCTTCGGCGCTCCCCTGCGATTCATTTATGCTTCGAACCTGGACCCTCTGCCCGATGACCGGTTCGAGAGCTTCCAATTCAGCATCGGCGCAACTTTCTGATTCATAAGGAGTGAGTTCATGTCTGCGAGTCTCTGGAGGGAAGCGAAGGCAGTGTCCGGGCGGATCGCGGTGGCGTTGTCCGTCCTCGCCCTGGTGCCGGCGTCGGCGGCGCTCGCCCAGGCCGGCAAGGTGGCGGTCATCGACGTGCAGCGCCTGGTGACCGATTCGGTCGCCGGCAAGGAGGCGCTCGCGCGCCTGAAGAAGCTGCAGGACGACAAGATCGCCGAGGGCAAAGCGAAGAACGAAGAGGTCGACAATCTCCGCAAGCGTCTCAATGAGGGACGCCTCTCGCTCGCCGACGACAAGATCTCGGAGCTCGAGAAGCAGCTCGAGGAGAAGGTCACGGGCCTCCGCCGGTTCCAGGAGGATGCCGAGCGCGACTTCAACAAGAGCCGCGAGACCACCTTCGGCGAGATCGAGCGCCGCGTGTTCCCGGTCATCGAACAGATCGGCAAGGAGGGCGGCTACGCTTTCATCTTCAACAAGTTCCAGAGTGGCCTGCTGTACGCCGACGAGGCTGCGGACATCACCAACCAGGTCATCCAGCGCTTCGACGGTGCAGCGACGCCGAAGGGGAACTAGAGCTTGAATTTTTCGCTCGGAGAACTGGCCGAGCGGGTGGGCGGAGAGGTGCAGGGCTCGCCGGCCCGGCAGCTGGACGGAGTGCGGACGCTCTCCGAGGCGGGCCCGACGCACCTTTCCTTTCTGACCAGTCCGAGCTACCTCGAACAGGCGGTCGCGAGCGCGGCCGGGGCGGTGCTGGTGGGGCGCAAGACCCTGCTCCCGGGCCGCGACCTCCTGCGATGCGCGGAGCCGCAGCTCGCCCTGGCGGCGATCCTGCGGCTCTTTCACCCCGTCGCCGCCGTCACTCCCGGTGTCCATTCGACCGCTGTCGTGGGGGCGGAGTGCCAGGTCGCGGCCTCCGCTGCCATCGCGCCCTATGTCGTGCTGGGCCGCGGGGTGACGGTGGGTGAGGGCTCCGTGCTCCATCCCCACGTGGTGGTGGGGGAGGGGTGCCGGATCGGTGCCCGAGTCGTTCTGCATCCCCACGTCGTGCTCTATCCCGGCGTCCACCTGGCGGACGGCGTCGAGATTCACGCCGGGACGGTTCTGGGTAGCGACGGCTTCGGCTATGCGAGCGTGCGCGGGGTGCATCACAAGATTCCGCAGGTCGGACGGGTCGAGATCGGCGCCGACGTCGAGATCGGCGCCCTGACCGCGATCGACCGTGCCTTGCTCGGCGCGACCTCGATCGGCGCTGGAACCAAGATCGACAACCTCGTTCAGGTCGGACACAATGTGGTGGTGGGGGACCGATCGATCCTCTGCGGCCAGGTGGGAATCGCCGGCAGTGCCCGGATCGGCTCCGGGGTGGTCATGGGCGGCCGGGCCGGATCGGCCGGCCATCTCACGATCGGCGACGGCGCCCAGCTGGCGGCGGCGGCGGTCGTGCTGCAGTCGGTGGACGCCGGTACCGCGGTCGCCGGCGCGCCGGCGATTCCGATCGCCGTCTGGCGGCGCCAGCAGGCGATCTTCCGCCGGCTGCCGGAGATCTGGAAAAGGTTGCGGGCACTCGAACAGAAGACGGGGACCAAGGATGGCGGAGACGACAGGGACACCGGGAATGCCGGCAGCGCCGCAGATGCCCGAGAAGCCTAACTGGGACGTACGCTGGATCATGTCGGTCCTGCCGCATCGTTATCCGATGCTGCTGATCGATCGCGTGCTCGAGATGGAGCCGCGTCAGCGCATCGTCGCGATCAAGAACTTCACCATCAACGAGGAGTTCTTCGCGGGTCATTTCCCGCAGCATCCAGTGGTGCCGGGCGTGCTCCTGGTCGAGGCCATGGCGCAGGCGGGGGGCATCCTGCTCATGCACGACGATCCGGAGCGCGAGAAGAAGCTCCTGCTGTTCATGTCGATCGAGCGCGCCCGTTTCCGGCGCCCGGTCGTCCCCGGTGACCGGGTGCACTTCGAGGCCACGGTGCTGCGGCTCAAGGCGAACCACTGCAAGCTCCAGGCTCGCGCGCTGGTCGACGGCGTCGTACATGCCGAGGCGGAACTGCTCTCGACCACGGTCGACCGGGATTCGATCCGATGAGCGGCCTGCATCCGCTGGCGGTCATCGACGGCAGCGCCCGGATCGGCGACGGGGTCACCGTCGGTCCGTTCGCGGTGATCGGTCCCGACGTCACGATCGGCGATCGCACCGAGATCGGCGCGCACGTCCAGATCCACGGTCCGACGGTCATCGGCGTGGAGAATCGCGTCTATCCCAGCGTCTGCCTGGGTATGGATCCGCAGGACCTCAAGTTCTCCGGCGAGACGGTGCGGCTGCAGGTGGGCGATCGCAACACCATCCGCGAATTCACCACTTTTCACCGTGGCACCGGCAAGGGCGGCGGCCTCACGACCGTCGGTAACGACAATCTGTTCATGGTCTACAGCCACGTCGCCCACGACTGCCATGTCGGCAGCCGGACGATCTTCGCCAATTGCGCGACTCTCGCCGGGCACGTCGAAGTCGGCGACGACTCGGTCGTCGGCGCCTTCTCGGCGGTGCAGCAGTTCGGCCGCGTGGGGCATCACGCCTACGTCGGCGGCTATACGCGGCTGCTGGTCGACGCGCTGCCCTACGTCAAGACGGTGGGGCTGCGCCCGGCGGTCTTCGGCGTCAACCGCATCGGTCTGCGTCGTAAGGGGCTCGACGACGAGCGCATCCGCACGATCGAGAAGGCGATGCGCATCTTTCTGCGCTCCGGACTCAACACGACGCAGGCCCTCGAGCGCCTGGAGGCGGAGTTCCCTGGCGCGCCGGACGTCGAGTACCTGATCCGGTTCGTGCGCAGCGCCAAACGGGGCGTGGTCAAGGCACTGCCGACCCACCGGGGCGCGGGAGATGCCGGTGGCGACTGAGCCGCAGGCCGCCCCGGCGCAGGGGAATCTCCGGCATCTCCGGCATCTCCGGATGGGCGTCTTCGGGATCGGCTCTCTCGGCCGGCATCACACCCGGATCCTCTCGGCCTTCGAGGGGGTAACCCTCGAAGGGATCTTCGATACCCGGCCTGATGTGGCAGCGGCGGTCGCCGCCGAGCACGGCGCCAGGGTCGCCTCGAGCTTCGACGATCTGGCCGGCAGGATCGACGCCGCCGTGCTCGCGGCTCCGACGACGCTGCACGGCGAGCTCGGGCTGGCGCTCCTCGAGCGCGGTGTTCACCTCCTGGTCGAGAAGCCGATCGCTTCGAGCCTCGCGGAGGCCGACGCCCTGATCGCCGCGGCGGAGGCCCGGGACCTCGTCCTCGCCGTGGGCCACGTGGAGTTCCACAATCCGGCCGTGCAGGCGCTGCTCGATGCCGGCTCCGGCCCTCGTTTCATCGAGATCGAGCGCCTCGGCACCTTCTCGCCACGCAGCCTCGACGTCGACGTCATCCTCGACTTGATGATCCACGACCTGCAGATACTTCAGGCCATGGACTCTTCGCCGGTCGTCGAAGTCCGTGCCACCGGCATTCCCGTGCTCTCCGAGCGCATCGACATCGCCAATGCCCGACTCGCCTTCGCGTCCGGCCTGGTGGCGAACGTCACCGCTTCGCGGGTCTCCGGCGAGCGCGTCCGCAAGCTCCGCGCCTTCTTCCCCGACCGCTACCTTTCGCTCGACTACCAGGCCCAGGAGATCAAGGGCTATCGCCTCGACCTCTCCGCGGGCGGGCGCGCCATCCTGCCGGCGAATCCGCCGGTCGAGAAGGCGGAGCCGCTGCTTTGCGAGCTGGCGGCGTTCGTCGCCTCCTGCAAGGGGCACCGCGTCCGCCAGGTGGACGGCCGCGCCGGCCGGCGCGCGCTCGCCACCGCCCTCGAAGTCGTGGCCGCCGCCGTGCCGGCGGCCGCTACCGCCGTCGGGGCCGGGGCGGCGTGAGGGCTGTGCTAGTCTCGCGGCTCCGTAATTCCGGCTGACGGCCGACCGTATTCCCAAGCTCCAGACAGGCAGATTTCGGAGGAAGCAGATGAGTGATGTTCGGATCGGTGTGATCGGCGGCAGCGGCCTCTACGAGATGGCGGGCCTCGAGGTGGAGGAGGAGCGCAGGATCGAGACCCCCTGGGGGGCGCCCTCGGACGCCTTCATCCTGGGCAATCTCGATGGCCGCAAGGTCGTCTTCCTGGCCCGGCACGGCCGCGGTCATCGCCTGCTCCCGACAGAGCTCAACTTCCGCGCCAACGTCTACGGCTTCAAGACCCTCGGAGTCGAGTTCCTGATCTCGGTCTCGGCGGTCGGCTCGCTCAAGGAGGAATACGTTCCGGGACACATCGTCGTTCCGGACCAGTTCTACGATCGCACCCGGCACCGCCCCGATACCTTTTTCGGCAACGGCATCGTCGCCCACGTCTCGATTGCCGATCCCGTCTCGAAAACGCTCGCGGCGGTTCTCGCCGACTCCGCCGAGGCCGAGGGTGCGACGATTCATCGCGGCGGCTGCTACGTCAACATGGAAGGCCCCACGTTCTCGACCCGCGCCGAGTCGCACGCCTATCGCCAGATGGGCTTCGACATCATCGGCATGACCAACCTCCAGGAGGCGAAGCTCTCGCGCGAAGCCGAGATCGCCTACGCCTCGCTGTCGATGGTCACGGACTACGACTGCTGGCGCGAGGAGGAAGAGCACGTGACCGGCGAGGGCGTGATGGAGGTCCTGCGCAAGAACGTCGCTTTGGCCCAGCGCGTCGTGCGGCGGGCGATCGGCGCGCTCGGTCCGGAAGTGGCGAACGATTGCGCCGATGCCCTCGCGATGTCGCTCATCACCGACCCCGGCCTGGTGCCGGCCGACACGCTGCAGGCGCTCGAGCCGCTGCTCGGCAAGTACCTCGACCGCACGGGCGGAAAGCTCGCCTGGCGGCGCTGAGCTCCGTCCCGCGGGCAGGAACGAGCGTGCGATGACCCGCATCCTGATCACCAACGACGACGGCGTCTACTCCGAGGGCCTGCGCCTGCTGGCGCGAGCTCTGGCGCCGCTCGGCGAGGTGACGGTGGTGGCGCCGGACCGCGAGCAGAGCGCGACCGGACACAGCCTGACGCTCACCCGGCCGCTGCGCCTGCAGAAGCTCGAGGAGAACTGGTATTCGGTCGACGGCACGCCCACCGACTGCGTCAACCTCGCGGTGCTCTGGCTGCTCAAGGAGCGGAGACCGGACATTCTCGTCTCGGGCATCAACTTCGGCCTCAATCTGGGCGACGACGTCACTTACTCGGGAACGGTGAGCGCGACCTTCGAGGGGACGCTCCTGGGCATTCCGTCGGTGGCGTTCAGCCAGGAGGTGGCCGAAGGCTACTCGTTCGAACGCGCCGCCGCATTCGCGGGACGCTTCATCGCCGAGCTGCTCTCGGCGACGCTCCGGCCGGACCTGCTGCTGAACGTGAACCTCCCGGCGGGCGAGCTGCAGGGTCTCTCATTCACCCGCCTCGGACGGCGCGTTTACAAGCAGGTCGTGGTGGAGAAGGAGGATCCGCGGGGACGCAAATACTACTGGATCGCTGGAACTCCGGAGTGGCAGTCGGACAGCGGCACCGACCACGAAGCGGTGGCCAGCGGACGGGTTTCGGTGACGCCGCTGCATCTCGACCTTACGGACTACCGCGGCCTCGAAGGCCACGCCGACCTGCGCGGCCGTCTCGGCCGCATCGTGAGCGCCGACGCCGGCAATGTTCGCTGATACCTTCTCCCGGGAGCAGATGGTGCGCGAGCTCATCGAGGCTCGGGGTGTGCGCGATCCGAAGGTTCTCGCCGCGATGCGCGAAGTCCCCCGCCACCTGTTCGTGCGCACCCATCTGCGCAGCCAGGCCTACGGCGATCATGCCCTGCCGATCGGCGACGCGCAGACGATCTCGCAGCCCTACATCGTGGCACGGATGAGCGAGCTGCTCGAGGTGGAGCCGACCCACAAGGTGCTCGAGATCGGCACCGGGACGGGCTACCAGACGGCGATCCTCGCCCGCCTGGCGCGCTGGGTCTACAGTCTGGAGCGGATCCCCGAGCTCGCCCACCAGGCGATTCGCCGGATGCGCCAGCTCGAAATCCTGAACGTGAAGATCCAGGCGTTCGACGGCACCGTCGGCTGGAGCGAAGTCGCGCCCTTCGACCGCATTCTGGTGACCGCGGGCGCGCCGACCGTGCCCAAACCGCTGCTCGATCAGCTGGCTCCGAAAGGCAAGCTCCTGGTCCCCGAGGGCGCTCGCAGCGGCCAGCAGCTGGTGCTCTACGAACGCCTCGCCCGCGGCATGCGGCGCCGCGAGCTCGAGCCGGTGGCCTTCGTGCCCCTGGTCGGCCGCTTCGGTTGGCGGGACCCCGGCGCGGGCCCCGATTCCAGATGAAGACGATGAGCTATCGCGTTACCGGGCGGGTGCAGGGTGTCGGTTTCCGCGCCTATGTGGTCCGCCTGGCGCGCGAGTGCGGCGTCGTCGGCTGGGTGCGCAATGACCCCGACGGCACGCTCGCGGCCGAGGCGACGGGGACGGATGCGGCCCTGCTGTCGTTCGCGGCCGGCTTGCGGATGGGCCCGCCCGGCGCGTGGGTGGAAACGCTGGACGCTTTCGTGCTGAATGAAGTCGCCAGGTCCCCGAGAACTGATTTCGCAGTGGAGGATTGAACCGGTGGAAGATCTCAAGCGCTACATCCGCGAAGTCCCGGATTTCCCCAAGCCGGGGATCAACTTCTTCGACATCACCACGTTGCTCAAGGACCCGCTCGCCCTGCGGATGACGACCGATCGGTTCACCTGGATCTTCGCCCGCCGGCCGCCGGTCGACAAGGTCATCGGCATCGAGGCGCGCGGCTACATGTTCGCGCCGTCGCTCGCCTACAATCTCAATGCCGGTTTCGTGCCGGTGAGGAAGCCCGGGAAGCTGCCGGCGAAGACCGTTTCGCAGACCTACGACCTCGAGTACGGCACGGACCGCCTCGAGATGCACGCCGACGCCATCTCGCCGGGCGAGCGCGTTCTGATCGTCGACGACGTGATTGCCACCGGCGGCACCGCGCGGGCGGCGGCGAAGCTGGTCGAGAGCCAGGGCGGCAAGGTCGTCGGCTTCGGCTTCGTCATCGAGCTCACCTTCCTTCCCGGCCGCGCCGGCCTGAAAGAATACGAAGTCGAGTCGCTGATCCAGTACTAGCGGCACGCATATATAATGCGCGCTGCGCGGCTGTAGCTCAGATGGATAGAGCAGGAGCATCCTAAGCTCAAGGTCGGGGGTTCGACTCCTCCCAGCCGCACCAGGTTTCGCCTGCGGCGGACCTTGCAGCACTTCACTCGGACAGAGAAAGGCCTGCGGCTCATGGACTCGGTGACTCGGGAAGACCTGAAGCGGAACGAACTGGGCGAAGCGATCGGGGCGGGCATTCATTACGCCGAGGATCACAAACGGATGATCCTGATGGCCGTCGGCGGCGTCGCGGCGGCGATCGTCATCGCGGCTTCGGTCGTGCTCTGGATCTCTTCCCGCAAGAGCGGGTCGAACGAACTGCTGGCCGAGGCCCTGCGGGTGGACGGCGCCGCCGTCGTCGCGACCGGCGCGAACCCGGCGGACCCCGCGCGCCCGACGTTCGCCTCCGAGTCGGCTCGCCGCGCGCGGGCGAAGGAGCTCTTCACCGAGCTCGACAGCCGCTACGGCGGCAGCAAGACCGGTCGCGTCGCCAAGCTCTACCTGGCCCAGATCGCGGTCGCGGAGAACGACAAGGAGAAGGCGAAGCAGCTCTGGCAGGCATTCCTCGACGCCGAGCCGGCCGGGGCGCTTCAGGCGACGGCACGGGTCAATCTCTACAAGCTCGAGCGCGAGCAGGGACGCGGCGCGCAACTGGCCGAAGAGCTCAAGAAGATGCTCGAGCAGGCCGACAAGCCGCTGCCGACCGATGTCATCCTTTTCGAGCTGGGACTCACCTACGAGGCCCTCGGTCAGGGCGACGACGCCCGGGCTGCCTACCGCCGGATCGTCGACGAGTACCCGCAGTCCCCCTACATCGCCGACGCCCAGCGGGAGGCCGGAACGGCTCCCGCCGGGACTTAAAGGTCCGGGCCGCCGCTGAGCGCCTACGACGTCCTGTCGCGGCTGCGCGCCGGGGAATCGCTGCGAAGCGGCGACCTCGGCGAGGTCGCGCGGGCCGCGGCGGACGGCAGCTGGAGCGACGCGCAGCTCGCAGCGTTCCTGATGGGAGTGGCCATCCGTGGCCTCGATCTCGACCGCACCCGCGAGCTGACTGCCGGCATGCTCGACTCGGGCGAGCGCTGGCGACTCGCGGAGGAACGGCCGAATCTGCTCGACAAGCACTCGACCGGCGGTGTCGGCGACAAGGCGAGCCTGCTGCTCGCGCCGCTCCTCGCCGCGGCGGGTGCGCCCGTGATCATGCTCACCGGCCGCGGGCTCGGCCACACCGGGGGCACAGCGGACAAGCTCGAAGCGATCCCCGGCTTCCGCCAGGAGCTCTCCCGCGGGCGGGCGCTCGAGCTCCTCGATCGCTGCGGAATCGCCCTGGGCATCGCGACCGCCGGCATCGCCCCCGCAGATCGCAAGCTCTACGCCCTGCGGGACCGCACGGCCACCGTCGACTCGCTCCCCTTGATCGTCGCCTCCATCCTGTCCAAGAAGCTCGCCACCGGAGCTGCGGCGATCGTCTTCGATGTCAAGGTGGGCGACGCAGCATTCCTGCCGCGCGTCGAACAGGCGCGGGAGCTGGCGCGCCTCCTGGCCGGGATCTCCTCGGAGCTCGGCATGCAGGCCGAAGCGCTGCTCACCGACATGAACCAGCCGCTCGGAGACTGGGCGGGTCACGCCTGCGAGGTGCGCGAGGTGCTCGACTGCCTCGAAGGCCGGGGGCCGGCCGAGACCGTCGACCTCACCCTCGCGCTGGCGCTCGCCCTCGGCCGGCAGATTCGGGCCGACTGGAGCGAAGCGAGCCTGCGCGGTCTGATCGCCTCGGGTGCGGCGCGGGAACGTTTCGTGCGCTGGGCGGTAGCGCAGGGTGCGGCGGAGAGCTGGTTCGAGCACGCCAGGCTCCCGCTCGCGCCGGAAGAGGTCGTGATCCGGGCCCCGCGCAGCGGCTGCGTCGCCACGGTACGGACGCGGCAGCTCGGACTTCTGCTCGCCGAGGCCGGGGGGGCCCGGCGCTCGATCGGCGCGGAGATCGACCTCGGGATCGCGCTGCACTATCGCACCCGGCTGGGGCGGCAGGTGGAGGCTGGCGAAGAGCTGGCGCGCGTCTACCTGCGCCAGCCCGACCCGGTTCTGGCAGAACGCTTCGCCCGCTGCTTCGAGATCGGCGAAACCGTCCCGGCGCCACGGCTGATCGTCGAACGCGTCGACTCCGCCGGGAGTGCAGGCGAGCCGTTGCCGCCGCCCTCGCAGTAGCCCGGCCGCATCCTGCTGGCTTCTGCCCGAGCGGAGGCGCCTCTCGCGGCTCCCCGAGGGGCCGCCCGTTCCGATCCGATCCGGTCAGTGGAGCTCGACGTCGCTCGCGCCCGCCGCCCAAAGCAGCCGGACCCCGCCCGACGGCAGGGTCTCGAGGGCAGGGCGGGCGCGAGGGACGTTCGTGACACTGCCGCGACGCAGGACACGCCCCGAAGCATCGAGCTCGAGGACGCTCCAGGCGGGCGGCTGGGCGCCCGAGAAGGTGAGCCAGCTCGTCGCTCCAGCGACCGCCCGGGCGGCTGCCGGCGTCAGGAAGGGCTCCGTCGAACCGGCCGGTCCGGCCCAGCTGGGCGGGCTCCAATCCCGGCCGTCGAAGCGCGAAATCACCACCCGGTAGTCGTGGCCGTCGTAACGGCTCCAGGTCGCCAGGGCGCCGCCCGGGACAGCGATGACCGAGGGCGTGATGTCCGGCACCGTATTGTCGTCGGCGAGTGGCCGTGCCGCGCTCCACCGGCCCTCCACGAAATGCGCCGCGACGATCTCGTCGTCGCTCCCGTCGAAGCGGCTCCAGACGAGCAGCTTGGAGCCGTCGCCGAGCGTGGCAGCGGCCAGCGCGAGCTGGCTGCCGGGGGCCTCCCGGGCGACGACCATCGGCTCGCCCCAGCGCAGGGTCTCCCAGGCGGCATACTGCACGACGTAGCTCTGCCGGTCGGGCCCCTCGAGCCAGACGAGCCCCTCGAGGTCGCCGTTCGGCGAGGCGAGCGGCACGGCGTTCTCGCGCAGATGATTCGGGGAGGGAGCCGGCACCGGCAGAGGGTGCAGCCCCTGGCTGTCGATCTGCGCCAGGAAGAGGTCGCTCTGCTTCGAAGCGCCTCGGATACCCGGGCGCATGGGCCCTCGGGCGCTGACGAATGCGCCCTGGCGCAGGGCGAAGAGCTCCTCGATCTCGACGCCGGCAGGCAACTCGATCGCGCGTTCGCTGGTCCCGACAGCGACCCGGTACGTGCGGCCTCCGCCCTCGCTGCCCCCCGCAGTCGCAGGCCCGGCCACCGCCCGGAGCGCGACGCCGCCGGCGCCCCAGAATCCGATTTCGTGGTTGTCGCCACCGGCGACCGCAGCGACCAGGGCCAGCGCAGCGACCGGAGCCAGCGCGGCCGTTGCGACGACGGCAGAGAGGAGGGGGCTGCGGGGGCAGGTTCGGGTGGGCATGGCGAATCGGGATCGTAGGTGCCGCATCGGAAAGAGTCAAATCGTGCTGGAACCGGGCGCCCCCGGTGCGACCGGTTGCTATCATGACGGGAATGCGCGCGACAGTACTCGCTGTGGGCTCCGAGCTGCTCTCGACCGAGCGGCTAGACACCAACTCGCTCCGCCTGGCCGCGTTGCTCGAGCGCCAGGGCGTCGAGCTGATGAAGAAGTCCGTGGTCGGCGACCTCGAGTCCGAGATCGTGCGCGAGCTCTGCGCCCTGTGGGAAACGAGCGACCTCGTGCTGGTGAGCGGTGGCCTGGGTCCGACCGCAGACGACCTGACCCGCGAAGCGGCCGCCGCCGCGCTCGGCGTCGCCCTCGCGCCGGATGCCGGCGTGCTCGCCCAGATCGAAGCGCGTTTCGCGGCAATGGGGCGCCGGCTGTCGCCGAACAATCACAAACAGGCGGAGGTCCTCGTCGGAGCGGCCGTGCTCGAGAATCCGAACGGAACCGCTCCCGGGCAGCTCTTCGAGCGCGATGGCAAGGCGCTCTTCCTCTTTCCGGGTGTGCCCTACGAGCTCGACCGGATGGCCGCGGAGTTTCTGGTGCCCTGGCTCGAGCGGCACTCTCCGGGCGTCGCACGCGAGACCT
The DNA here is from genome assembly GCA_018057705.1 of Thermoanaerobaculia bacterium. Taxonomy (NCBI): domain Bacteria; kingdom Pseudomonadati; phylum Acidobacteriota; class Thermoanaerobaculia; species Thermoanaerobaculia bacterium. The sequence goes on from JAGPDF010000020.1 coordinate 26,768, forward strand.
GGACGATCAAGGTCGCCATGCGGCCGGAGTCCGAGGTCGATCAGGCCCTCGGTCCGGCCTACGAGGCGTTCGGTCGCGAGTGGATCACCGTCCTCGCCGGCGCGGGAGAGGTGCGCGTGCTGCTCTCGGCCGCCGGCGCCGAGGGCCCGCGCCACGAACGGCTGGCGGAAATGCGCCAGCGCACCCTCGCCCTGCTCGGCGACTCCGTCTTCGGCGAAGGGGCCGAAACCACCCTCGAGTCGGTCGTCGCGCGACTCCTCGCCGAGAGCGGACTGACCCTCGCCACGGCAGAGTCGTGCACCGGCGGTCTGGTGGCCGAGCGCCTGACTCGGGTCGCGGGCGTGAGCGCGGTGTTCGCCGGTGGCGTCGTGGTCTATTCGAACGCGTCGAAGAGCGCCCTGCTCGGTGTCGCGCCCGAGCTTCTGCAGCGCGCCGGCGCCGTTTCGGAAGCGGTCGCCCGGGCGATGGCCACGGGTGTCTCTGCGCGCCTGGGGAGCGACCTCGGTGTCGCCATCACCGGCATCGCCGGCCCCGGGGGGGGCTCGGCCGAGAAGCCCGTGGGCACCGTTCATCTCGCGGTGGCGGGCCCGGGGGAGCTCCCGGTCGAGCACCGGCTGGCGCGATTTCCCGGCAACCGCGAGCGCATCCGCCTTTTCGCCTCCCAGATGGCGCTCGAGATGCTGCGCCGCCGACTGATCTCGAACCTCGCCGGAGCCTCGGCAGGGGGGGCCAGGGTGAGCGTTTGACCCTGCACTGGATCGGCCTGGTCGCCGCTTCCTACCTGCTGGGATCGCTCTCCTTCAGCCTGGCTGTCGTGTGGCTCCTGCAGCGCACCGATGTGCGCAAGATGGGGAGCGGGAACGCCGGTGCCACGAACGTGCTGCGCACCGCCGGACGCTGGCCGGCGCTCCTCGTCCTGCTGCTCGACATCGCGAAGGGGATCGTGCCGGTGCGGGTGGCACGCGCCCTGGGGGCGCCGGCCGAGGTGGTCGCTGCGGCCGCGTTGGCGGTGGTCGTCGGCCACGTCTTTCCGCTTTTTTTCGGCTTCCGTGGCGGCAAGGGGGTGGCCACAGGTTTCGGCGCCCTGGTGGCGCTGTTGCCGCTCGCCGCCGGAACAGCGATGGCCATCTTCGCGCTCACCGTGGTCGCGACGCGCTATGTCTCTCTCGGGTCGGTGGTCGCCGCCGCGGCGCTGCCGTTGCTGGCCGCGCTCTATGCGCGCCTGGGCTGGTCGCCCGGACTGTCGGGCAGCGCTCTGGTGCTCACCTGCGCCTGCACGGGCCTCGTCGTCCTGCGGCATTCGGAGAACCTGAAGAGGCTCCTCGCCGGCAGCGAACACCGTCTCGGGGAAGGTCGAGGGTAGAGGGAGATGACGCAGATCGGAGTCCTCGGGGCGGGTTCCTTCGGCACCGCCGTCGCCGTGCATGCCGCGCGTGCCGGACATCGCACGACGCTCTGGGTTCGGCGCGAGGAGGCTGCGACCGAGATGCAGGCCGCGCGCGAGAATCTGCGCTACCTTCCGGGCGTGATCTTCCCCGACGGCCTGACGATCACCCACGACCTCGGGGCCCTCGCCGGGGCCGATCCGCTGGTGCTGGCGGCACCCTCGCACGGCTACCGTTCGGTGCTGCGCGACTTCCTCGAGGTCCGCGGCTCGCGGCAGCCGCTGACGGTCGTCTCGGCGACCAAGGGGATCGAAGCCGAATCGCTCGCCCGCATGAGCCGGGTCTCGGCGGAGGAGTGCGGGCGTGCCGGGACTCCGCTGCGCTTCGCCGCATTCTCCGGGCCGACTTTCGCCGCCGAGCTGGCGCGAGCCGCACCCTCGGCGGCCGTGGTCGCCAGCGAAGACATGGCGCTCGCGGCGGAGCTGCGCGAGACGCTCGCCAGCCCGACGCTTCGCCTGTACTCCTCCTCCGACGTCGTCGGAGTCGAGCTCGCGGGCGCCGCGAAGAACGTGATCGCCATCGGCGCCGGCGTCGTCTCCGGACTCGGGCTCGGGCACAACACGCTCGCCGCCCTGATCACGCGCGGGCTGCACGAGATCACCCGCCTCGGTCTCGCCTATTCCGGCGACCAGAAGACCTTTTCGGGGCTGGCCGGACTGGGGGACCTCGTGCTCACCTGCACGGGTGGCCTGTCGCGCAACCGGCGCACGGGGATGGAGCTCGCCCAGGGCAAGACCCTGCAGCAGATCCTGGAGGAGACGACCGAAGTGGCGGAGGGCGTCAAGAACTCGCGCGTCATTCTGCAACTGGCGCGGGCCGTCGGGGTCGAGATGCCGATCAGCGAGCAGATGGTCGCCGTGATGTACGAGGGCAAACCGGCCAAGCTGGCCGTCCACGAGCTCATGACCCGCGACCTCAAACACGAGGCCGCGCACTAGGGCCTTTCCGAAAAGGAGGAGCGATCGCCCCAGTCCTTGAGCCCCACGATTCCGGGCTGCACGGCGATCCGATAGACTTGCCCATGGCAACCCACCAGACCGTTCTCATCCTCGATTTCGGGAGTCAATTCACCCAGCTGATCGCGCGCCGGCTGCGCGAGCATCGGGTCTACTGCGAAGTGCACCCGTACTCTCTGCCAGCCGAAGAGATCCGCCGCCGCGCGCCGATCGGCATCGTCCTCTCGGGCGGGCCGCAGAGTGTCTACGACACCGGGGCGCCGCACGCCGAGACGACGCTTCTCGAGCTCGGCATTCCGGTGCTCGGCATCTGTTACGGCATGCAGCTGGTCGCGCACCTGCTCGACGGCAAGGTCGAACGCGCGGAGCGCCGCGAGTACGGGCGGGCGGAGGTCGAAATGCAGGAGCGCGGCCTGCTCTTCGCCGGACTCGACGCGGCCGAAACGGTCTGGATGAGCCATGGCGATCATGTGACCCGGCTGCCTTCCGGCTTCGTGCAGACCGCGCGGACTTCGAACGCGGCGGTCGTCGGCATGGAGGATCGGGCGCGGGGGATCTACTGTATCCAGTTTCACCCCGAGGTTTCGCACACCGTCCACGGCTCGACCGTGCTGCACAACTTCCTCTACAAGGCCTGCGGCGCCACCGGCGACTGGACGATGGCCTCGTATCTCGACGAGGCCGCGACGACGATCCGGGAGCGCACGCGGGGCGAGAAGGTGCTCTGCGGGATTTCCGGCGGAGTCGACTCGGCGGTGACGGCGGCTCTCCTCAAGCGCGCCATCGGCGACGACCTGGTCTCGGTCTTCGTCGACACCGGCCTGCTGCGCAAGGGGGAGCGCTCCCAGGTCGAGGCGAGCCTGACCGACGGCCTGGGGATTCCGATCGTGACCGCCGACGCCGGTGCGGACTTTCTCGGCGCGCTCGCCGGGGTGACCGACCCGGAGGCCAAGCGCAAGGCGATCGGCCGCGTTTTCATCGACGTCTTCCAGCGTGAGGCGCGCAAGTTCTCCGGCGTGAAGTTCCTCGCCCAGGGAACGCTCTACCCGGACGTCATCGAGTCGACCTCGGTGCGGGGACCCTCGGCGGTGATCAAGTCGCACCACAACGTCGGCGGGCTCCCGGAGCGGCTCGGTTTCGAGCTCGTCGAGCCCCTGCGCTGGTTGTTCAAGGACGAGGTCCGCCAGCTCGGACGCGAGCTCGGACTGCCGGAGGAGTTCATCGGTCGCCATCCGTTCCCCGGCCCGGGCCTCGCGGTGCGGATCCTCGGCGAGGTCACCGCCGACAAGGTCGCCCTGCTGCAGGAGGCCGACGCGATCTTTCTCGCGGAGCTCCGCGAAAGCGGCTGGTACGAGAAGGTCTCACAGGCGTTCGCGGTCCTCCTGCCGGTGAAGACCGTCGGTGTCATGGGCGACTTCCGCACCTACGAGAACGTCCTCGCCCTGCGCTCCGTCGAGACCCACGACTTCATGACCGCCGACTGGAGCCACCTGCCGCACGAGCTCCTCGGAAGAGTCGCAAACCGCATCGTCAACGAAGTCCGCGGCATCAATCGCGTCGTCTACGACGTCACCTCGAAGCCGCCAGGCACGATCGAGTGGGAGTGACTCGAGGCCTCGAGGCGGGATTCGGCGAGGGCGTCGAGGGGAACCCGCAGGGCCATGTCGATTTCCACCCGGCTCGTTCGTCGTCCATATGAGACGCCAATGGAGCCGGCTCAAACCAGGAGACTTGCGATGCGTGTGATGGTGATTGCGAAAGCCAACGAGGAGATGGGAAAGAGCATGGCCGCCCCGACGCCGGAGATGCTCGAGGCGTTCGCGGCGATGGACAGGTTCACCGAGGAGCTGGTCCAGGCCGGGGTCTTCATCGCCGCAGCCGGGCTCCAGAACAGCGCCCAGGCCAAACGGATCGTCTGCGAAGGTCCCAAGCGCACGGTGGTCGACGGGCCGTTCGCCGAAACCCGCGAGCTCATCGCCGGCTTCTCGATCTGGGAGGTCAAGGACATGGACGAGGCCCTGGCCTGGGCGAAGCGCGCTCCCAATTGCATGCCGGGCAAGAGTGAGATGGAGATCCGGCCGTTCTACGAGGCGGAGGATCTCGCCGGGTTCGTGACGCCCGAGGAGCTCGCGAAATCTCGCGAAGGGACGCGCGGCAAGCTCGGCGTCGCCTGATCCCGCGAGCAGGTTCGACGGTGTGCGCCGGGAATTCGACGCTCCCGCCGCCGCCTTCCTCCACGAATGGGGAAGCCCGCCATCTTGTCTCTTCGGCGGCCCTGGCCGAGAATGCAGTGTGACCTCGGGCGAGACCCACCGCACGATCGAAGCGACCTTTCGCATCGAGCGGGCCAGGCTCATTGCGGGTCTGGCTCGCCTGGTGCGTAACGTCGACCTGGCCGAGGATCTGGCGCAGGACGCTCTGGTCGTCGCTCTCTCCGAATGGCCGAAATCCGGCGTTCCGGCCAACCCGGGCGCCTGGCTGATGGCCGCCGCGAAACGGCGCGGAATCGACGCCTTCCGGCGCGACAGGATGCTCGACCGCAAGCATGCCGAGATCGCGCAGACCCTGGATGCGGCGCGTCCCCAGGAGGCCGAGGCCATGGTAGCGGCCATGGACGACGATCTCGGCGACGAGCTGCTGGGCCTCATCTTCACGGCCTGCCACCCGATCCTGTCGCCCGACGCGCGTGCGGCGCTCACCCTGCGGGTGGTCGGCGGCCTCTCGACCGACGAGATCGCCCGCGCTTTTCTGTCGAGCGAGGCGACGATTGCCCAGCGCATCGTCCGCGCCAAGAAGACCATCGCCAAGGCCGGGCTCGGTTTCGAGGTGCCGCGGGGCGCCGACCGGGCGGCGCGGCTGCCCTCGGTGCTGGAGGTCATCTATCTCATTTTCAACGAGGGCTATGCCGCGACGGCGGGCGACGACCTTGTCCGGCCGGACCTCTGCCTGGAGGCGCTACGACTCGGCCGCATGCTGGCGGGGCTGATGCCCCGCGAGGCTCCAGAGACGGCAGAGGTGCTGGGCCTCCTGGCCCTGATGGAGATCCAGGCGTCGCGCCTGCGTGCGCGCGCCGGGCCGGACGGCGCTTTCATCCCGCTCACCGAGCAGGATCGCGGACGATGGGACCAGCTCCTGATCCGCCGAGGCCTCGAGGCGCTGGCCCGCGCTGAAGCGCTGGGCGGTGCCGGAATGCGGGTCGAGGGCGCCGGCCCCTATGTGCTCCAGGCCGCGCTCGCCGCCTGCCACGCCCGCGCGCGCCGGGCCGCCGATACCGACTGGCCGCGCATCGCCGCGCTGTATGACCGGCTGCGCGTCGTGATGCCTTCGCCGGTGGTCGATCTCAATCGCGCAATCGCCTACAGCATGGCCTTCGGGCCCGAAGCGGGCCTCAAGCTGGTCGAAGAGATCGCCGATGCCGGAGCTCTCCGCGACTATGCGCCCATGCCGGCTGCGAGGGGTGACTTTCTGTTCCGGGCCGGCCGCCTGGCCGAGGCGCGTTCGGAATTCGAGGTGGCGGCGGCGCTGACCCGTAACGTGCGGGAAAGGACCTTTCTCCTCGCGCGGGCGGTCGCCTGCGACCGCGAGCCCTGACTCTCGTTCCTGGGGCGCTGCTCTGAGAGGCAGGAGCCGCCGGTCCGTTCCCTGCCAAGAGTTCTTAACGGACTGCCACACGCTACTCGGTTGGCTCGAAAGAACCGTATTCAAGTCAACGGTTGGATGCCTTGTGAGGCATGAAGTGGAAGGCAAGGACGAGCGCAAGTGGGTGGCGAGGGGGTACCCTAGCTAGGGCATCGATGTAAATATTATGGCGGGCATGGAGGTAGAACTGCGAAATATTTGCAGTGCGTTTCGTAGCCCGAGAACCCTTGAGACAGAAAACAGATAATAAACTTGCAGTTGGATCTCCGCAATGCTATAATATTGACATTATGGCCAGGAGAACGGCGCCAGTCCTACCGTCAACGCTTGAACGCCTCCGCCAGCTGGGGAGTCGATTGATGCTCGCGCGAAAGAGACGGCGATTGACGGCGAAGCTGGTCGCAGCCCGCGCCGGAATGTCTCCAATGACTCTCCGTAGCCTAGAAATGGGTGGCGCCGGCGTAACCATGGGAGCCTATCTTGCAGTCATGCAGGCGCTTGGTGTGGAGAAAGACCTAGATCTTCTCGTACAAGCTGATCCTCTGGGTCGAGAACTTCAAGACTCAGTATCGAAGACTGGTCGCCGTCTCTCGAGAAGATCTCTTGCACACTCGAGCGAGACTCTTGAAGGGGTTCAAGGGCGAGCGTCCGACCGAGTCTCACCTAGTCCTCTCGTTGAAGACTTGACAGTGCAGGAGCCGCTCCGCTCTGTGGCTCCGCGAGTAGCGGGGCTGCATGAGACGGCGATTGAGAAACCTCCGAAGGAAGGCCATGCCCCGAACATAACGGCCACGAGCAGGTCGACGATCAATTCGCCAGCTAGCCGGCTGCGCCAAACCACCGGAAGCTCCGCTGTCGAGCAGATCCGCCAGGCACTGGAGAACTCTCCGATCGAGCAGCTCAAGAGAGCGATCGAGAATTCGCCAGTTGAGCAAATGCGAAGGGCAATCGAGGACTCTCCGCTCAATCAGCTCCAGGAGGCGCTGAGAAACAGCTCCGTCGAACAACTTCGGAGGGCCATCGAAGCAATTCCTTCCGAGCAAATCTCGAGAGAGGTTAGCACTCTCGTGGAAACGCTTCGGGAGGCCTCGTTGCCAGCTCAACACCTTAGAGAAGCACTTGATGAGATGAACTCCAAGACGCAGGCGCTCAGCCATTTCGCACTCGACACGGTGAACGCACAAAGGGCTATTTCAGAGACGGAATTTACCAGCTCCAAGGACCTCGCGGCGCTGATCAGCGCTGACTTGAAAATCTCTGACGGCGAGGACCGATAGAGAGATGGCAGCGAGTATCGCGGTCTATGAGAGTTGGGATGGCAACTCGTCGCCGACTCGGCTTGGCATCCTTCATGCTAGGCGCGGATCGGGGAGAGAGGTGTTCGAATTCGCTTTTGATTTGCAAGCTCTTGCCACCGAGAACCTGACAAGAGTGCAGCTTGATCCACGGCTTGGCTTCTTTGAAGGGCCTCAGTTTCCCCCTCAAGGTCGAGAGAACTTCGGGCTATTCTGCGATTCGAGCCCTGATCGATGGGGTCGCCTGCTAATGCGGCGCAGACTCGAACGCGAGAAGCGTGCAGGACGTGTGCGTGATTCGGTGCAGCTGCACGAGTCAGATTACCTCCTAGGCGTTCACGATGCCTTTCGGGTAGGAGCGCTGCGATTTCGCTTAGATGAAGAGGGCGATTTTCTTGACAATCGCCACGGGACGGCAGCGCCACCTCTCGTGCAGCTCCGGCGGCTTGAAGAGGCTAGCCGGGCAATCGAGAGCGACGAAGAGAACACCACCGAGGAGAACGATGAGTGGCTGCGCTTGCTTATCGCCCCCGGGGGCTCCTTGGGAGGGGCTAGGCCAAAAGCGAGCGTTGTCGATGAGAAAAATCAGCTTTGGATAGCAAAGTTTCCAAGCGTTCGTGATGAGCACGATGTAGGCGCTTGGGAGTTAGTGGTCCACTCGCTGGCTGCGAGTTGTGGTTTGCGAGTCGCTGAGGGAAAGGCGAGGCGTTTCGCCAGCTCCCATCACACATTTCTCGTTAAGCGTTTCGATCGAAGGGCGTCGGGAGAGCGAATTCATTTTGCTTCGGCCATGACGTTAACTGATCATACGGACGGAGACGATGCCTCGACGGGCGCAAGCTACTTAGAGATTGCTCGCTGCATCATTGAGTCAGGTGCTCAACCCGATCAGGATCTTCGTGAACTCTGGTCACGCTTGGTGTTCAATATCCTCGTGTCCAATACGGACGATCATCTTCGGAATCATGGATTCCTGCTCGAGCCAGGCATCGGTTGGCGACTTTCCGAGGCATTCGACATGAATCCGGATCCCCGTTCGCATGGACTCAAGATCAACATAAGTGAGTCTGACAACGCATTGGATCTCGAGCTTGCGCGATCCGTAGCGAAGTACTTTCGACTGTCTGCGGCGGAGGCAAGTGAAATCGTCGAGCAGTCGCGGCGGGTTGTACGCCTATGGAAACCTACTGCTGCGAGACTGGGAATTGGATCTAGAGAGATCGATCGAATGGCGCCAGCCTTTCGCTTGGCGGACTAACAGGTCCCGCTCCCGCTCTCGGCGAACACCGTCCGCGGGTAGGTCGTGCGCGCGCTGGTCGGGGAGGCGAGGTCGAGGTCGATCGTGGCGAAAGGCTCTTCGGCGAGGGTGAGGGCGAGGAGGCGGCCGTCGGGGTCGAGGATCCAGCCGCCGCCGCCGCAGGTTCCCGTCGGATCGACCCGATTGGACGACAGGCTGTAAGCGCCGGAGCGGATGGCGGCGACGCGACCGACCGCCAGCCATTTGTCGATCGTCGCGGTGGCGGTGGCGCGCGGGGAGAGGATCGCCTGTGCGCCCTGAACGGCGTAGCCGGCGTAGGTCTCGAGCGCCCAGAGCTCGGTGCAGATGTTGACCCCAAAGGTCAGGTCGCGGGCGCGGAAGACGGGGAACAGCGGATCGCCGCGGGAGAACCAGCGCGCCTCCCAGGCGCCCGGCTCGTCGGGCAGGAAGTGTTTGCGGCGGAGGGGTGCCGGTTCTTCGCTGCCCTCTGTCCAGAGAAAGGCCTCGATGGAGGGACGGCCTGCGTGGCGGACGGGGCGGGCGCCGACGACAGCAGGAACCCCGAGCTCGGGCAGGCGCTTCAGCCAGAGGTCGCTCAGCTCCTCAACCTGTTGCAGGCGGTCGGCGTCGGGGTACTCGCTCTCCCACACCGGTTCGACGAAAGCGAGCTCCGGCAGGAGCACGAGCTCGGATGACGCGCCCACTGTGTGGCGGCAAAGCTCGGCCCATGCCGCTTCCAGATCCCAGGGCTCGTGCGGCAGCTCGGCTACGGTGACGCGCATACCCGGCCTCTCACCAGACCTGCACTCGCTTCCCGGGTGGGAGGTAGAGACGGTGGCCGGGCTGCACGTCGAAAGCCGCGTACCAGGCGTCAAGGTTGCGCACCGTGGCGATGCGATAGCCCTCGGGCGCATGAGTATCGTTGCTGGCGACTTGCTTGCGGATCGCCTCGGGAGCGATCCTGCTGCGCCAGCTGCGGGCGAAGCCGATGAAGAACTCGCGGTCGAGACGACGCACCAGTGTCGAATCGCTGGCGCGGGCGCCGAGGGATTGGCGATAGGCGTCGAAGGCGGCGGCGAGACCTCCCAGGTCGGCGAGATTCTCGGAGAGCGTCTTCCTGCCGTCGATGGCAAGGTCAGAGAACGGGCGATAGGCCGAGAACTGTTCGACCAGCGGCGCGGTCGCCGCGTCGTAACCGGTGCGGTCGGCAGCGGTCCACCAGGTGCGCCGGGCGCCGGACGCGTCGTAGTCGGCACCCAGCGTGTCGACGAAATGGCTGACCTCGTGGCCGACGATGGCGCCGATGGCACCGTAGTTGGAGGCGTCGGAGGCGTTCGGATCGAACTTGGGAGTCTGCAGCAGCGCGGCCGGGAAGTTGTAGGCGTTCTGCTGGAAGAGCAGGACCGCGCCGACGGTCTGTGGCGCGATCCACCATCTCGTTCGGTCGATCGGCTGGCCGAGGCGCGCCAGCGCCCGGGAGTAGGCGCGCTCGGCGAGGCGCTCGAAATTGCCCAGGGCGTCCTCGGGATCGACCACGAGGTCGCGGCTATCCGGGCGGCGATCGGGGTAGCCGACGCCGAACACGAGGCGGTCGAGTTTCGCCAGTGCGATCGTCCGACTCGCAGGCGACATCCAGGTCGCTGCCTCGAGGCGATGCCGGAAGGTGGCGACGACGTTGGCGACAATGCGCTCGACGCGAGCTTTCCACTCGGGCGAGAAGTAGCGATCGGTGTAGAGGCGGCCTACCTCCTCGCTCAGCGCACTGAGCGTCGCCGCCTGCGCGCGTTCGGAGGCCGGGACTTGCGCCGGCGCCGGACGCATCGCACGGGCCGCCTCGGCGAAGGCGCGCGGCAGGCGATCGGCATGACGGTCGAGCTCGCGGAACCGAAGATAGTCCTGCCATGCCGCGAGTGGCCGCGATGCGACGAGCGCCGCTGCGCCGGTGACGGCGCCGGGCTGCCAGACGACGAAGCGCTCCTGGCTCGCGAGGCCGCTGGCGGCGAAGAATGCCGGCCATTCGATACCCGGCGCGCGGCGAGAGAAGTCGTCGCGGGTCCACAGATTGTCGGAGTTGCTCTCCCTGGCTGATTCGCCGGCGGGCGAATGGCTGCTTGCGATTGCCGTCTCGAGGGCCAGCACCGATTCGGCTCTCGCCCGGGCGGCAGGCTCGCGGTCGAATCCGGCGAGCGCCAGAAGGCGGGCGATGTAGTCGAGGTAGCGCCCGCGCAGCGCCTGCGCCGGAGGCTCATTGGCGAGGTAGGCGTCACGGTCCTCCAGGCCGAGCCCGCCTTGGAGGAGGAACGCGACGTAGTCGGATTCGCCGTGGTTGCCCATCTCGACCGCCAGGCCGAGGAGGTGGGAGGAGTCGTAGATCCCCCAGTTGAGCGGGTCGACATCGGCGCGCATCCAGGCGCCCAACAGGCGGACGAGCGCGGCCCGGTCTTCGACCGCCGCGATCTGCGTCAATCGGGGCGCAAGGGTCGCGAGGCCGCGCCTCTCGATGGCGGCCTCGTTCAGGCAGGCCGACCGGAAGTCGGCCACCTGACGCGCGATCGAGCTCGCCGGGGACGTTCCGGTGACATCGAGAAGCGCAGCGACCTGCCGGCGGGTCCGCTCGGCGATCTCGGTGCGGGCGCTGACGCGCTCGGCGCCGGCAGGAATCGCTGTCGCCGCGAGCCAGGCGCCGTTGGCCCAGGCGAAGAAGTCGTCGCCGGGGTGGAGACTGGGGTCGACACCCGCCTCTGGAGCGTCCGCCCGAAGGGGGGCGGCGACCGAGGCGCCGATGACAACGAGACTGCCGACGAGAGCGGTGACGCGGAGAAGGGGAGCGAACTTGACCATCTCGAGATGGTAGGGGCAGAGACCTTCGCCGGTCGCGTCCGGTCGCGACAGGATTGGAGCAGTTTCGGACATTCGTGCGTCGCCGTCATCCGGCGGGTCCGTCGCAGGCGATAATGGGGCATGCCACGGCCGACCGAACCGACTCGGCAGTTGACCGCGCCGCCGCCGCTGCTCGACCTGCTGTTCGTCATCTCGCCGCACTCCCTGCTGCTCGACATCGCCGGGCCCGCCGAGGCCTTTCGCCTGGCGAACCTGCACCGCGAGCTGCGTGGCCTGCCGCCGCGATTTCGGCTGCGCTTCGCGGGACCGCTCACGACCGCGCCGACTTCCGTGGGACTCGGGCTCGCCGACCTCGAGCCGCTGCCCGAGCGCCTGGAGGCGCCGACCTGGGTCGTGCTCGTCGGGCAGCCGAGCGCCGAGCTTGGCCGGGTCACGCCGGCGATCGCCGCCACCGCGAAGTGGCTGCAGGGAGTTTTCGGCGGCGCGCTCGCTGCCGCGGGGACGCCGCATCGCCTGATCACGATCTGCTCCGGCGCGCTGCTCGCCGCGCGGGCCGGGCTCCTGGGGACGCGCCGCTGTACCACGCACCACGAGCTTCTGCCGGCGCTGCGCGCCCTTGCGCCGCGGGCACAGGTGGTGGACAACCGTGTGTTCCTGCTCGACGGACCGCTCGCCTCGAGCGCCGGGATCACCGCCGGCATCGATCTCGCCCTGCATCTCGTCGCGGAAGAGTGTGGCGAGGCGCTGGCGGCGAGCGTTGCCGAAGACATGGTCGTCTACCTCCGGCGCTCGCCCCGCGATCCGGAGCTTTCGCCCTTCCTGATCCACCGCCGCCACTTGCACGCCGCCGTCCATCGGGTGCAGGACGCCATCCTCGCCGCACCGGAGCGCGATTGGGACATGGCGGCGCTCGCCGCCGTCGGCTTCGTCACCGAGCGCCATCTCTTGCGACTCTTCCTCGATCACGCCGACGTCTCGCCGCTCGGCTACCTGCAGTCGATCCGGCTGGAGCGCGCGCGCCAGTCGCTCGAACGCGGCGCGAGTGTCACCCGTGCCGCGGAATCCGCCGGCTTCCGGTCGGACCTTCAACTGCGCCGCGCCTGGAGCCGACAGTGGGGCGGCTCGCCGCGCGATTCGGCGCGAGCGGCGAACCCCGCCACTGGGCCCGCACGCGCCGCGCGTCCCGGGCGACGCCGTTCCGGCGGGCCCCATCCGGCCGAGTGAGGTCCCACGAAACGCCCACAGCTAGTAGGCTAGAAGCTCGAAGCGGGCGCAGGAGGCCGGCGGGAGTTCGGAGGAGAGGTTGATCGAGCTGACCGGTGGGTCGCTGACGTTGGAGGAGTTCGCCGCGGTCGCTGCCGGCGGGGAGCATGTCGTCCTGACGGCTGCGGCGCGGGAGCGCGTCGCGGCGGCGCGGGCGGTGATCGAGCGTTCGGTGGCTTCGGGAGAGGCCGTCTACGGGGTCAACACCGGCTTCGGAAACCTCGCCAACGTCCGCATCGCCGACGCCGACCTCGAGACGCTGCAGGAGCGCCTGGTCCTGTCGCACGCCGCCGGTGTGGGGGAGCCCCTCCCGGACGCCGCCGTGCGCGGCATGCTGCTGCTGCGGGCGAATACGCTGGCCAAGGGGCACTCGGGGGTGCGCCCGCTGCTCATCGACAAGCTGCTGGCGCTCCTCAACCACGACCTCCTGCCCGAGGTGCCGAGCCGTGGCTCGGTGGGGGCGAGCGGTGATCTCGCACCTCTCGCCCATCTCGCGCTGCCGCTCCTCGGCCGCGGCCGGGTGCGCCGCGCCGGCCGTTTCGTTCCCGCCGCCGAGGCGCTGTTGGACGCAGGTCTCGCGCCGGTCCGCCTTGCGCCGCGCGAAGGGCTCGGGCTGGTGAACGGCACCCAGGCGATGACCTCGCTCCTGGCGCTCGCGGTGCTCGAAGCGCGGCGGCTGGTGCGCGTGGCCGATCTGGTGGGCGCGCTTGCGACCGACGCGCTGCGCGGCACCGACGCCGCCTTCGACGCCCGGATCCACGCCGTGCGGCCGCATCCCGGGCAGCTCGCCAGCGCGCGCAATCTTTGGGGACTCCTGCAGGGATCCGGCATCCGCGACTCGCACCGCACGAACGACGTGCGCGTCCAGGACCCCTATTCGCTGCGCTGCATGCCGCAGGTTCACGGCGCGGTTCGCGACACCCTGGCCGACGTCGAGCGCCGGCTGGACATCGAGATGAACTCAGCGACCGACAATCCGCTGGTCTTCGCGGCGGCAGGCGATGCGGTTTCGGGGGGCAATTTCCACGGCGAACCGATGGCGCTCGCCGCGGACTTCCTCGCCATCGCCCTCGCGGAGCTGGGCTCGATCTCGGAGCGGCGCATCGAGAAGCTCACCAACGACGCCTTTTCGGGGCTGCCGCCCTTTCTGGTTGCGAACGCCGGCCTCAACTCCGGCTTCATGATGGCGCAGGTGACCGCGGCCGCGCTGGTCTCGGAGAACAAGGTCCTCGCCCACCCGGCGAGCGTCGATTCGATCCCGACCTCGGCGGACAAGGAGGACCACGTCTCGATGGGAATGTGGGCGGCGATCAAGTGCCGGCAGATCGCCGCCAACGTGCGCCAGATCCTCGCCATCGAGTTGCTGGGCGCGGCGCAGGGGCTCGACCTGCTGCGGCCGCTGCGGTCGAGCGCGCGGCTCGAGGCCGTGCATGCCTGGGTGCGGGGCGCCGTCGCGGCCTGGGACGAAGATCGCGAAATGGCGCCCGATCTGGCGACTGCGGACCGCCTGCTCGCCAGTGACCGGATTCCTGGCCTCGAAGGGCTCGAGTAGAGTCGGAGACCGCCGTGGTACATCCACCCTGGGATTTCGTCTTCGTCGCCGCACTCGCGGCGGTGGCGACGCTCGCGGGTGTCGAGCGGGCCGGACTGCGGCGCAGCCGGACCCTGGCGTGGCTGCTCCTCCTGGCCGGGCTGGGCGTCGGATGGATCTACGTCGAAGCCGCCGGGAGGCGTGCGGCGGACGATCTCGAGCGCCTCATCTCCGCGATGGCTCCGACCTATGCGCGAGAGCTCGAGCGCATGGGCCACGCGAATCTCGACCTCGCGACGCCGCCGGACGATCCGAGCTACCTGGCGATGATCGAGGCCGAGAAGCGCTGGCTCGCGAGCAATCGGAACGTCAGCGATATCTATACCTTTCGCAGATCGGGCGACGGCACCACGGTCCTGATGGTCGACTCCGAGACCGACTACGACCACGACGGAATCTTTTCCGGTCCGCGAGAGAGCCGCACCGCGCTGGGCGAGGCCTATCCGAATCAGATACCGGCCCTGGAGCGGGCGCTCGCGGGCGAGGTCGCCTTCGAGCGCCGGCCGTTCACCGACCGCTGGGGCACCTGGATCTCGAGCTTCACCCCGATGCGCGACGAGGCCGGACGCGTCGAGGCCGTGCTCGGCGTCGACTACGACGCCTTCCTCTGGATCCGGACGATCGCGCGCCGAAGGCTGGATGCGCTGGCCGTGCTCGGGGCCGTACTGGCGGTCATTCTGATCGGGCTGATCTCGGTGGCCCGGCTCCGGCGCGCCGCCTCCGAGGCCGAGCTGCGCAGCGCCGAGCTCGCGGCGGTGAGCGACGCGGCGCTCGCCGCGAGTCGGACGAAGTCGCAGTTCCTGGCCAGCGTGAGCCACGAGCTGCGCACCCCCTTGCACGTTTTCCTGGGCATGAACGAGCTTCTGCTGAGCTCCGCGCTCGACGAGCGCCAGCGGCGCCACGCCGAGACCGCGCAGCGCTCAGCGGAGGGGCTGCTCGGCATGGTCGACGATCTGCTCGAATTCGCCCAGCTCGAGGCCGGCAAGGCGCCGATGGAGAGCTCGACCTTTCCGCTCGCCGCGCTTCTGGTCGCCGCCGTCGAGCGGCATCGCATCGCCGCCGAGCAGAAGCACCTCCGGCTCGAGCTCGAGTCGGCGCTCGACGAAGAGCTGCAGGTTACCGGTGACGACCGCCGCCTGCGGCAGATCCTCCGCCATCTGCTGGGCAATGCGGTCAAGTTCACCGACGCGGGCCAAGTGCGGGTTCGGGCCGGACTGAAGCGGACTGCCTACGGGCGCGTCGAGCTCCTGGTGGAGGTCGAAGACACCGGCATCGGCATCGCGCCCGAGCAGCGCGGCGCGATCTTCCAGCGCTTCAGCCAGCTCGACCCCTCGAACACCCGTCGCCACGGGGGCACAGGAATCGGCCTCGCCCTCTCGCGCAGCCTCGCCGAGCAGATGGGCGGCGCGATCGACTTCGAATCCGAGCCCCATCGCGGCAGCATTTTCCGCCTCCGGCTGCCTTTCCGCACGGCCCCGACCTCTTCGGGCGACAGGCCGCATACGCCGGCCCTCATGGCGCAGTGACGGCGGACCAGACGCTCGCATCGCCGGTCTCGAAGTCGTCCTCGAAGATCCAGGTCGCGTCCGGCACGTGCATCACGATGCAGTGGAAGACGCCGGCGAGGCCGACGATGTCGCTGGCATCGATGCCGAGGATCGTCTTGCCGGGAAAAGCCTGCTGGTAAATGGAGATGGCCTGCGCATTCTCGGTGAGGAATGGCGGATCGAGGTATTGCGGGACCAGTACCATCCGGTTGAAGACCACGGCATTCGTGTAGGTGAAGTGGGTACCGGAGGAGTTCCATCCCGGGGTGCGAAAGACGGTGTAACCGCGACCCTCGAGCTCGGTGACCGCATCCTCGGTGATCTGGTGCGGAGTTGTCGCCGAGGGCGGGTATTCGCCGATGATGACGACCCTGTCGCGCACCGGCAGCATCCACATGTCGATGTGCTGGGTGGAATCGAAGCTGGTGGGGAAGCCGGGGAAGATCGTCACGTCGAGGTTCTGGTACTGCGCGTAGTAGGTCTGGACATCGAGCTCACTCAGGGCGGGGTTCTCGTCGAGGATGAGATCGGTCATGAAGGCGTCGCCGTCCTGGAAGAGGTGGAAGTTGCCGCCGCCGTGAACCAGCGGTATGTCGTACTTCGGTAGCGACCAGGCGGTCGCGAAGACTCCTGGCACGGCGTTGTCGAGAGGCCGCGCGGGCCGGTTGTAGGTGTGGTCGACGATGGCGAGCTCGTTGTTCTCGAGGATGAAGCGCGGCCCGTAGTCGCGGATCCAGACCGAGTTCGAAGCGGCGGTGAGGAACTGCACCTGGGAAAGATCGGCGCCGGCGGAGGTCAGGGTCGTCGTCGCGCTCGTCTGCTGCGAGCCGTTCGCGACGACGATGGTGACGATTGCCGAGGGATCCAGGGTCGTGATCGCCACGGTTATGTCCGCGAGCGCGGACTCGAAGCCGCTGGTCCACCGCAAGAGCAGACCTTCATTGTGGGCATACTCTGCAGGGGTAAGGACCGAGCCTTTCGGCGGCGCGAACGGCGCAGTGGCGATCGGCAGCGGCAGGCCGACCTCCCAGGGGGCGAGGCCCGCAGGCAGGGGAGTCGATGGCGCCGCTGCGGAGGAGTGCTCCAACTCCTGCGCTGCGGCCGCAGCCGAAAGCCACGATAGACCCAAGGCTGCCGCACAAACCAACCCCTTGTTCGAGCTTTTCATGATGCGCGGGAGGCTAACACGACGGTCCGGCATCGAGCTGCGGCCCGGGCGCTGTGGCGCGGGCGCGGATGCCCATGGAAGAATCCCTGGCGTGGAGATTCCCGAGCAGGAGCTGACGTTCGAGTTCATCCGGTCCTCCGGACCGGGCGGGCAGAACGTCAACAAGGTCTCGACCGCGGTGCGGCTCCGGTTCGACGTGCGCAACTCCACCGTGCTTCCCGACGAGGTCAAGGTGCGTCTGATCGCGCTCGCCGGCCGGCGGGTCACCAAGGAGGGCGAGCTCGTCCTCCTCGGCCAACGACATCGTACGCAGGAGAAGAACCGGCAGGACGTTCTCGCCCGGCTCGCCGAGCTCGTGGAGCGGGCGCTCGTCGCGCCCCGCAAGCGGCGCGCGACCAAGCCCACCCGCGCCGCCGGAGTGAGGCGGCTGCGGGCGAAGAAGCTGCAGGCCGACCGCAAGCGTGGACGCAGTGACGCGGCGGCCGAAGACTGAGCCCCTGCGCTCGCCTCACCTCTGCGATTAGAATCCGGGCATGAGCGAAACTCCCGGCGGGTCGCCCCGCCTCGTGGTGGCCCCGCGCGGCACCGAGATCTCCTGCCGGGGCTGGCAGCAGGAGGCCGCGCTGCGCATGTTGATGAACAACCTCGACCCGGAGGTCGCCGAACGGCCGGCGGATCTCGTGGTCTACGGCGGATCGGGGAAGGCGGCGCGCAACTGGGACTGCTTCGACGCCATCGTCGCCGCCCTGCGCCGGCTGGAGGGTGACGAGACCCTGCTGGTGCAGTCCGGCAAGCCGGTCGCGATCTTCAAGAGCCACGCCGACGCGCCGCGCGTCCTCCTCGCCAACTCCAATCTGGTGCCGCGATGGGCGACCATCGACGAGTTCCGCCGGCTGGAGGGGCTCGGACTGACGATGTACGGCCAGATGACCGCCGGCTCCTGGATCTATATCGGGACCCAGGGAATCCTCCAGGGCACCTACGAGACGCTGGCCGAGCTCGCCCGGCGCCACTTCGGCGGCAGCCTCGCCGGCCGCCTGACGGTGACCGCTGGACTGGGGGGCATGGGTGGCGCCCAGCCGCTCGCCGTGACCATGAACGAGGGCGTCTGCCTGGTGGCGGAGGTCGATCGCTCGCGCATCGAGAAGCGTCTGGAGAAGCGCTATCTGGACGAATGGGCCCCGTCCGTCGAGGCCGGTCTGGCGCGGGCCCGCGCCGCGATGGAGAAGCGCGAGGCGGTGTCGATCGGCGTCGAAGCGAACGCCGTCGAGCTGCTCGAGCGCCTTCTCGCCGAGCAGATCCTCCCCGACGTCGTCACCGACCAGACCTCGGCGCACGACAACCTGCACGGCTACGTCCCGCACGGCATCTCCTACGCCGAGGCGCTCGCCCTGCGCGCGACGGCGCCGGGCGTCTATGTCGAGCGCGCCATGGCCTCGATGGCGGCACATGTGCGGGCTATGCTCGAGCTCCAGCGCCGCGGCGCGGTGACCTTCGACTACGGCAACAATCTGCGTGGTCAGGCCCGCGACGCCGGCGTCGCGGACGCCTTCGAGATCGGCGGTTTCGTGCCGATGTTCATCCGGCCGCTCTTCTGCGAGGGCAAGGGGCCGTTCCGCTGGGCGGTGCTCTCCGGCGATCCAGAGGATCTGCGGGTGACCGACGAGGCGATTCTCGAGCTCTTCCCGGAGGACAGGAAGCTCGCGCGCTGGATTCGCATGGCGCAGGAGCGGGTCGAGTTCCAGGGCCTGCCGGCGCGCATCTGCTGGCTGGGTTATGGCGAACGCGACCGGGCGGGCCTGCTCTTCAACGAGCTCGTGGCTTCGGGCAGGGTCCAGGCGCCGATCGTCATCGGACGCGACCACCTCGACTGCGGGTCTGTCGCCTCACCGTTTCGTGAGACCGAGGCGATGCGCGATGGCTCCGATGCGATCGCCGACTGGCCGATCCTCAACGCTCTGATCAACAGCGTCAACGGCGCGACCTGGGTCTCCGTCCACCACGGCGGCGGGGTCGGAATCGGGAATTCGCTGCACGCCGGCATGGTGATCGTGGCGGACGGCACCGCCGCCGCCGCCACCCGCATCGCGCGGGTCCTCGCGAGCGATCCCGGAATGGGCGTCGCGCGTCACGCCGACGCCGGCTATCCGGAGGCCCTCGCCTGCGCCGCCGACCGCGGCGTCGATCTGCCGATGCCCCGGACTGGAGATGGCGGGAGCAAGGGGAGCACGCGGTAGAAAGCGCCGGGTCGAGCGGGCGCCCTTCGACCTTCCACTATGCCCAGTCACTCCGCTGCACGCGCCCGGGCCGCCGCGGTCCGCACCGCCGGCCGGCCCGATCTCGCGGAGCTCGCCCTGCTCCTCGTGCCAGCGGTCGCGCTCGTCACCGGACGGCCGCTGCTCGCACTGGCTGCGCTCTCGGCCTGGGGGATCTGGGCCTGGCGCTGGTCGCCGCCACGTCGCGAGCGCTGGCTCCTGGCCTTCGCCGGCGGCACCGCGGCGCTTCTCCTTTCGGTCGCCGCCGGACAGGAGCTCCTGCTGGCGAGAGCGGCCCGGCCCTCCGACGCCGTGCTCGAAGGCGAGTACCGGGCCTACTGGGACGAGCTGCGGATCGCGGCGGAACGCGCGGTCGAGGCGTTGCCCTCTCCACCCTACGACGCCGCCTCCCAACTCGAGGCCTTCGACCGCCTGGGCGTGAGGGCGAAGGCGTCGCGACTGGCGGGACTGACGCTGCTGCTCCTCGACGCGGACGGGCAACCAGTGGCCTGGGGAGGCGCCGGCCTCCTCCACGATGCCGGTCCGTTCGTCTTCGGCAATCGCTCCGCCGGGATCTCGAGCGGGTCCGGGCGCCGGGATGGGCAGTTCCTCCAGAGCGCGGCATCGGCGACGGCAGTGGTCGTCCGCGAGCTTCCGGGTCGTGACGGCAACCCGTACTTGCTGATCTGCGGCGAGAGCCGCTCCCGCCGCGCTGCGCCGCCGTTGCTCGGCGCCGAGAACGCGAGCCGCCGCCTGGCGCCCTCGCTCGCGGCCGGTTCCCGGTGGGTCTGGGGTCTCGGCGCTGCACCCTCTCCGGCATCGGCGAGCCCGGAAGAGGCGCTTCCGGACGGCCGGGCCGTGCGCTCGCCCGGCTTGCCGCCGCTGCTGCTGGCCGCCGAGCCGGAAGACGTCGACCCTGGTCCGGCGAGCCTCGGGGAAGGCGGCAGCGCCTCCGGAAACGCTCGCGCGGCGATGCTCGAGGGCCTGGGCCTGTTCGGTCTCGCTGCCCTCCGGGGGTTCGCGCTCGCGGTGCTGGCCGGCACGGTGCTGAAGCGGCCGCTGCGGACCTTCGAGGTCGTGGCGCTGGCGCTCTCCGGTGTCGCCCTGCTGGGCGGGGGACTCGCCGTTCCGGCCGGAGCTCTCCTGCTGCTCGTCGGCGGGCTGGCGCTCGCGAGTCTGGGGTGGTTCCTGGTCTGGAGTCGAGGTGGCGGATGGGGAGGGGCGGCGCTCCCGACGCTCGCGGCACCGCTCGTCGCCCTGGGGATCACGGCGCTGGCTCGCTACTGGCCGGGAGAGGCGCTCGATCTCGGCGCCGATTTCGCCCTGGCAGGCGCCTCCGGCGCGGCCCGCCTCGGGCTCGCGGCCGCACTGTTCGGCATTCTCATCCTGGCGGCGCGCCGGCCGGAGGCGAGCGAGGAGGCGGGCCGGCTCCGCCCGGTCCTGGCCTGGGCGCTCATCGTCTTCGCGGCCGCCGGGCACGATTACGGGATCTGGGCCCTCTTGCCGCTCCTGGCCGGCACCGCATTCGCGGCGCGTTCCCTGGGTCGGGGGGCGGGGCACACGCCCGCCGGCCTGACGGCGCTCCTGCTCCTGGCCGTCGCGATCTCGGCGACCGCCTGGGAGACCGGTCACCGGTTGCGCTCCTTCGCCGCCCTCGCGGGGGAGCTCGAGTCGCTGACGCCGCCCGAACCGGACCGCAAGGCCGCGTTCGCCGCCGAGCTCGAGGCTTTCTTCGCCGACCTGAACGTCGCCGAAGTCCTGCCGGAGGGGCTCCCGCGGACGGAGGAGGACGACCTCGCCTACGTGCTTTGGCGAGGATCGCCGCTGGCGCGACTCGATGCGTTCTCGGCGCTGGTCGTCGACCGCCCGGGCACGCGGCCGTCGAGCTTCGCCTATGGCCTGCCGCTGACCGACGGTCTCGACCTCGACCTGGCGCCGGCCCGCTGGAGCGGTCTCGCGCCGCCGGCCTGGCGGGACGAGCGCCTCGAAGGGCGCTATCCGTTGCTTGCGGGCGGCCGTCCCGCCGGGGAGATCCGATTCTGGATGGTGGCGCGCCCGGGCTTCGGGGCGGGCCGGGCGGCCCCCGGCGACCTGGCCGCGGCTCTCTTGCGCGGCGGTCCGGCGCGGTCCCGGTTCGGCGCTTCTGCGCATCCGGGAAACGACCCGGCGGCGGTGCTCTATTCGCCCGGCGGCGAGATCCTGGCCTCGCCCTGGCGCGAGGCGACCCCCGCGCTCGAACGGGTGCGTGCCGCGAGCGTCGCCGCGAATCCGCTCGCTGCCGGCGGCTCCCGCGGTGCCAAGGCCAGGGGCGCAGGGTCGATCGTCACCCCCGAGGGTCGCGCGCGCGTCCTGCTGCGCGAGAGTGGCGGTGCGGCGGTGGCCCTCTTCGCTCGCGAGCTCGCGCCGCTCGCGGCGCTCGAGCGCGTCGGCGTGCACGCCGCCGGTGCACTCTTCGCGGCGGCCGCGCTCTTCGTCGCCGGTTTCCTTCTCGCCCTGCCGCGAGCCACGGCACGCGACCTTCTCGCCCGCCTGACGCGCTCGTATGCGAACCGGCTCATCCTGCTCTTCTCGGTTCTCCTCGTCGTGCCGCTCGTGCTGCTCTACGCCCTTCTGTCGGGCACGCTCGAGAGTCGCGTCGCCCGTGAGCAGCGATCGGCCGCCGAGGCCGCGCTCTCTTCGGCGCAGCGCGTGCTCGGGGAGTACGTGCTCACCCTGGAGCCGGGCTTCGGCCTCGAGACCGCGATCGACGACGAGATCCTCGTGTGGCTGTCGCGGGTCATCGGACACGACGTCAGCCTCTATTGGGGGAGCGAAGTCTACGCGTCGAGCAAGCGCGAGCTGTTCGCCGCGGGGTTGCTGCCGCGCCGGATTCCGGGTGAGGTCTGGCCGCGCATGGCGCTCAGCGGCGAGAACGAGGCCTCGCGCACCGCACGTACCGGCAGCGCCGAGTACGTCGAGCTCTACGCTCCGCTCGCCGTGCCCGGCTTCGACTCCCGGCAGACTCGACTGTTCCTGTCCATGCCTCTGCTGGCTCAGCAGGAGGAGGCCACGGCGGAGACCGCCCTCATCCGGCGCCGGACACTGCTCGCGACGCTCGCGGTCTTCCTGCTGCTCGCGGCGCTCGGTACGCGCCTCGCGCGCGCCTTCACGCGGCCGATCATGGAGCTCGTCGGCGGTACCCATCGTATCGCCGGTGGCGCCGCCTCGCTCGGCGTGAAGTCCTCCGTGCTCGAGCTCGCGGCGCTCGCCGAGGCGATCGACCGCATGGCGCGCCGGATCGCCGAAGGGCGCGAGCAGCTGCTGCGGGAGAAGCGGCTGGTCGAAGGCATCATCGAGAATGTCACCTCCGGCGTGGTCTATCTCGACCATACGGGACGCGTGCTGCTCGCCAACCGCGTCGCGCGGCAGCTCCTCGAGGTGGCGCCGGGCGATCGCATCGCGGACCGGCTCGGCAGCCGGCCCGAGCTCGCCGAAGCGCGGCGTTTCGTCAGCGCGCGGCGCGGGGAGCTGGCGCAGTCGACCATCCGGCTCGGCGGCCCGAAAGGCGCCGAGGGCCACGAGCGTGACTGGTCGCTGGTCTGGGTGCCGCTCGCCGGCGAGAGCGAGCCGGCGGCGCTCTTCGTGGTCGAGGACATTTCGGAGGTGCTGCGGGCGCAGCGTCTCGAAGCCTGGGCGGCGATGGCGCAGATCATCGCCCACGAGATCAAGAATCCTCTGACTCCGATCCGGCTCTCGACCGAGCATCTGCGGGAAGTCTGGAAGCGGGATCGCGAGCACTTCGAGGTCGTCTTCGACCGTTGCACGGAGAACATCCTGCGGCAGGTCGAGGAGTTGCGGGAGATCGCCAGCGAGTTCTCCACCTTCAGTCACATTCCGGAGTCGGTGCGCGTGCCCGGTGACCTCGCGGCGACCGTGCTGGAGGTCGTCGAATCCTACCGGGCGGCGCCGCCGGCCGGTGTCGAGGTCGAGCTCGCGGGGGAGCGAGAGAGTCTTCCGGCGCGTTTCGATTCCCGGCTCCTGGGTCGAGCCTTGCGCAACCTCCTGGAGAACGCCGTCCGCGTCTCGGCGGGCGGCGGCAAGGTCACGATCCTCGCCGCCCGGGTGGGCGACACGGCGGAGATCCGGGTCGCCGACCGCGGCCCCGGCGTACCGCCGGAGATGCTGGCGCGTATCTTCGAGCCCTACTTTTCGACCCAGGTGGGAGGTACCGGCCTGGGACTGTCGATCGCCCAGCGGGTGGCCGAGGAGCACGGCGGCTCGATCCGGGCGCGCAACCTCACTGCGGGCGGGCTCGAAGTCACGATTACAATTCCCCTGCTATGACTCCTTCGCGATTCGTCTCGCCACCGTTGCCCGTCCTGCTGTTGCTGGTCGCCGGTCTTTCCACCGGCTGCTTCGGCGGATCGCGGCCGGAGAAGGCGCGGGGCGCCGCGCTCTGGCTGGCCCGCGACTCCGGCGCGCTCGACGCCATCGCGCAGAACCGATTGGCCGCCGCCGGGCTGGGCGAGTTCTATCTCGATGCCGCCGAGCTCGAATGGAACGGCAGTCTGAAGCTGCGGCGTTTCGAGCGCCCGGCGATTCCGCGCCGCACCCCGACGACCCTGGTCGTCTCGGGCCCGTGGCTTCCCGGCGACCGGCCACCGGACGCGCTGGCGACGGCGTTGCTCGCCGAGTTGAGCGCGCTGCGAATCGAATCCGAGCAGGACGGTCTGCTGGTCGTCGGCTTCCACTTCGAGGTCGATCCCGGCGACTCCGCCGAGAGGCTCGGGAAGACGCTCGGGCGTCTGCGTTCGATCCTCCCGGACAATCTGTTCCTCTCCGCCGGTCTCGACCGGCACTCCCTGGCGGGCCCGGCCGCCCAGACCCTTGCGGACGCGGTCGACTACGTGACCTGCATGATCTACGGCCAGCGTCCCGGTGAAGCCGAAGATCCCGCAGCCTGGGATCTCGAGGCAGTCGAAGAGAACTTCCGTCGTCTCGAGGCGCTGAAACGCCCCTACTTCACCGGGGCCGTGACGCTGGGGACGGCGACCTGGCGGGGCCGGGGCGGCGAGGCCAAGGGCTCTTCGACCGAGCTTTCTCTAGGCGAGCTGATCCGCGCCCGCAATCTCGAGCTCGCGCCGGGATTCAGCCTGCTGGGAATCGATCGCCAGGTCTGGGAGTTCGTGGCCCGCGGGCCGGTGCGGGTGGGGCCGTGGAGCCTGGCTGCCGGCGACCGGATCCGGGTGGTGCGCACGGCGACCCCGTTCATCGAGGAGTTCCGCCGCCGGGTCGTCGCCTGGGAATCACCCCACCGGCTGGGGGATGTCTTCTATCGGCTGCGTCGCGAGAGCGAGGGTCTTTCGCTCTCGGTGGACAATTTCGTCGCCGTACTGGCGCCGGATGCGGCCGCTCCGGAGCTCGAGCTCGCGATCGAACGCGTCGCGACCGGCGACCGGCGTTGGGTCGTCCGGGTGGGTCTCACGAACCGGAGCTCGGAGAGCAGCGACCTCGCTTTCTTCGACAGCAACTTCGTGCAGCTGCAGGTTTCGGGAGCGACGATCGGCGATGCCAATCCCGGGGACTTCGAGCGCCTCGAGCTGCTGGTGGATGGAGAGAAGGGGACGATGCGAGCCTTCCGCGAGGCGAACACCGTGCGCTTCTTCCTGCCGCTGGTGGAAGAGAATCAGACGGCAGCGAGCGGCGAGATCGAGCTGCGATTGACGCAGCGGGAGCCGACGCTCGCGATCTCCGCGACGTTCCTGCTCGCCGACGGGAGGACGCTCACTCTCGATCCGCGGGACTGGCAGTTCGAGGAGCGTTGAGCGCCCGTCGAAGCTCTCTGGGAGCAGTCGCGACGGAGCCCTTCCGGGAGCTGCTCGACGGATTGGACGCCGTGCTGGTCGCGGGGGTGCGCTCGTTGCTGCTCGTCGGAGCCGGCCTTCTCGCAGGCTGGTGGGTCTACGTTCCGCTGCACGAGCTCCTGCACGCTCTTGGCTGTTGGCTCGCGGGGGGAGAGGTCACGCGGCTCGAGATCGCGCCGCTCTACGGCGCGCGGTGGCTCGCCCGGATCTTTCCGTTCGTCACCTCCGGTGGCGAGTACGCCGGGCGCCTCTCCGGCTTCGACACCCACGGCAGCGATTGGGTCTACGCGCTGACCGATCTCGCGCCGTTCGGCCTGACTCTCTTCCCGGGTTTCTGGTGGCTGCGCCGAGCCGCCAGGGCCGGCCGGCCGATCGCCTTCGGGGCGGCGCTGCCGGCGGCTTTCGGACCCGTCCTGTCGCTGACCGGCGACGCCTACGAGCTGGGCTCCCTGGCCGTCGTGCACCTTCCTTTCTGGCACGGCCGGCGGGTTCTGGTCGGCGACGACCTGGCTGCGAAGCTCTCGGAGGTGGTCGGGCGCGGCGAATCCGGCCTGCTCCCGGGACTGATCGCGGCCGCGCTCCTCGGCCTCGTCTGGGCGTTCGCCTGGATGCTCCTCGCGGGGGCCGTCGCGACGCGGCTGGGGGAACCGCCGCTGGCGCGGCCGCCTTCGCGCGCCGTCCCCGGGGCGGGATCAGGCTAGGATGAAGGGGAGCGGTACGGACACTGGAGTGGCAAGGATGATGAGTTGCAAGCGGCCGTTAGCGCCCAAGCGCCCTGCGGGCTCCGGGGGAACGACAAGTTCGAGTGTACGCCGGCCGCGAAGGCGGCCGGACGCAGCGCGCCGGGCCGCCGGTCTGCTTCTGCCCGTCCTGCCGCTTCTGTCCCTGCTGGGAGCAGGGCTCGCACTGCTCTCCGGCTGCTCCTCCGCGAAGCCGAATTCGGCGAACATCGGACCCGACCCGCGCCGAGCCCCGGCCTCATCGCACATCGCCACGAAGACCTCCGGGCTCACACCGCGCCCGGGCCTGCTCGATCTCTACGTCGACGCCGAGCTCGGCAAAGTGATGGTCCGGCTCCCGCCGTCGCAGGGGGAGCGACAGACGATCGGGGAGTACATCTACTACGAAGGCATCGTTTCGGGTCTGGGCTCGAATCCGGTCGGGCTCGATCGCGGGCAGGTCGGGGAGCCCCGCATCCTGCGCCTTCGCGAGCTTGGCGGCAAGGTCCTCTTCGAGCTCGTCAACCTGCGTTTCCGGGCGTTGAGCGACTCGCCCGCGGAGGCGCGGGCCGTCGAGGAGTCGTTCGCGAACTCCGTGATCTGGAGCGCCGAGGTCGCCGCACGCGATGCCGACGGCAGTCTGCTGATCGACCTCGGACCATTTCTCCTGCGCGACGCGCACGGGGTCGCGGAGCGTCTGGCGGAAAGCGGGCAGGGCGGATTCGCACTCGACCGCGACAAGAGCGCCATCGACGTCAACCGGTGCCTCGCTTTTCCCGACAATCTCGAGTTCGAGTCGCTGCTCACCTTCACGGGTGCGAAACCGGGCGACGAGGTGCGCGGCGTCGCCGTCGAGCCGCGCGCCCTCTCCTTCGTGCAGCACCAGTCGTTCGTGCGCCTGCCCGATGCGGGCTATTCGCCGCGCGAGTTCGATCCGCGAATGGGCTCTTTCGCGATCTCGTTCCATGACTACGCCGCACCTCTCGCGCGCCCGATCGAGCGGCGGTGGATCGTCCGTCACCGCCTGCAGGGCGTCGAAGCATCCGCCGACGCCGACCGGCCCTCACCGGTGCGCAAACCGATCGTCTACTACGTGGATCGCGCGGCGCCCGAGCCGATCCGCAGCGCGCTGCTCGAAGGGGCCGGCTGGTGGGCCCGGGCCTTCGCCGCGGCCGGATTCGAGAACGCCTTCCGGGTCGAGCTGCTGCCGGAGGGGGCCGATCCTCTCGACCTGCGCTTCAACGTGATCCAGTGGGTGCATCGCGCGACACGCGGCTGGTCGTATGGCGGGGGGGTGGTCGATCCGCGCACCGGAGAACAGCTCAAGGGGCATGTCACCCTGGGCTCGTTGCGGGTGCGCCAGGACAGGCTGCTCTTCGAGGGGCTCGCGGGCGCCGCGAAGAGCGGCAGCGGCCTGCCCGACGATCCCGTGGTGCTCGCCCTGGCGCGCATCCGACAGCTCGCTGCGCACGAGGTCGGACACGCGCTCGGCTTTTCCCACAACTTCGCCGCCAGCAGCTACGGACGAGCCTCGGTGATGGACTATCCCGCGCCGCTGGTGCGCATCGACGGCCAGGGCGAGCTCGACTTCTCGGAGGCCTACGGAGTCGGCGTCGGTGAGTGGGATCTGCACGCGGTGAACTGGGCCTATCGCGAATTCCCGCCGGGGACTGCGGAGCCGGCCGCCCTCGAAGCGATCGTGCAGTCCGGACTGCGACGAAACCTCTACTTCCTGACCGACGGCGATGCCCGCCCCGCGGCGGCGGCCAATCCCAGGGCGAGCCTGTGGGACAACGGCGAGGATCCGGTCGCGGCGCTCGAGCAGACGATGCGGGTGCGGCGCATCGCGCTGGCGCGGTTCGGCGAGGCGAATCTGCGCGTCGGCGAACCGCTGTCGGCGCTCGAAGAGGTGCTGGTCCCGGTCTATTTTCATCATCGGTTCCAGCTGCAGGCGGCGGCCAAGGTCGTAGGCGGTCTCGACTATCGCTACGCCCTGAACGGCGACTCCACCCCCAGTGCCCTGGCCCGGGCGGTCTCGCCGGAGCGTCAGCGGCGGGCGATCGCCGTCCTGCTCGAGACCCTCGATCCTGCGGTCCTGGATCTGCCGGACGAGACGCTGCGAAGGCTCCTGCCGCGGCCGCACGGCTACGAGGCGAACCGCGAGATGTTCGCCTCGAGGACGGCGCCGGCGTTCGATTCCCTGGGGGCCGCCGCGACCGCCGCCGACATGACGATCCGCCTCCTGCTGCAGCCGGCACGGGCGGCACGGATGGTCGACTTCCATCGTCGGAACGCGGCGCATCCCGACTTCGACGAGCTGCTGACCGCCCTGGTGGACAAGGTCTTTCTCGACAGTGCCCTGTTCGAGCCCCGCCAGGCGGAGATTGCGCGCGCCGCGCAGCGAGTGCTGACCGACCGCCTGATCGAGCTCTCGGGCAACGGCGCGGCGCCAGCCTGGGTGCGGTCGCGCACCGACGGCGCGCTGGCCGACCTGCTGCAGAGAATGGACCTGCTCGTGGCCCTCGATCCGGCCGAGAAGGCGCATTTCTCGGCCGTGACCGCCGAGATCGGCAGACATCTGGCGCGCCCGGCCGCTCCCACCGTCGTGACGCGGCAAGCGGCGCCCGAGCCGCCCGGGGAGCCGATCGGCAGCCTGCAGGAGGATCTCGACTTCGGCGGCGGAGGCCTCGTCTTCGACCAGGCGGGCGATTGCGACTTCCCGCTGCCGCGCTGACCCTGCCCGGGATGGCTTCGATGGCTTCGATGGCTTCGATCGCCGCGCTGGCTGCCGTCCTGGCCTGCGGCTCTCCGGGCGCCTCCGCGCCCGGCGCCGGCGCCGTGGCCGAAGAGCGCAACGCATCGGGCGCCGCGCCCGACATGGCGACACCCGAAACACGGCTGGAGCTCGAGGTGATCGCCACGTACCCGCACGACCCGCGAGCCTTCACCCAGGGTCTCCTCTGGCATCGTGGCCGGCTCTACGAAAGCACCGGCCTGCACGGGCGCTCGTCGCTGCGCGAGGTCGAACCGTCGACCGGGCGCGTCCTGCGCCGCCTCGAGCTCGACCCGCAACGGTTCGCTGAAGGCCTGGCGCTGGTGGGCGATCGGCTGTTCCAGCTCACCTATCAGAGCGAATCCGGATGGGTCTGGGACCTCGAGACCTTCACCCTGGCTCGCGAGTTCAAGTATCAGGGAGAGGGTTGGGGTCTGACCTTCGACGGCACTTCGCTCATCCAGAGCGACGGCAGCGAACGCCTCACCTTCCGTTCTCCGGTCGATTTCTCACCGCAGCGCGAGCTCCTCGTCCTGCGCGCCGGCAGGCCCCAGTTCTACCTGAACGAGCTCGAGTGGGTGAACGGGGAGATCTGGGCCAACGTCTGGCAGAGCGACGAGATCCTGCGCATCGACCCACAGACCGGCCGGGTCACCGGCGTGCTCGACGCCTCGCAACTGCTCTCTCCGACGGAGCGCCGCGGAACCGACGTGCTGAACGGCATCGCCTGGGACGCGGAGCGCGGTCTCTTTCTGCTCACCGGAAAACTCTGGCCACGGCTGTTCGCGGTGAAGATCCGCCCGGCCGGAGTCGCGGCGCACTGAGCGATCAGCCTGCGGCCGTCAGCTCACCTTCGGTCTGCAGCAGGTCGGCCAGGAGACGGATGCGGCGCGACAGCGACGCGAGCTCGACGTGCTCCTCGCGCGTGTGCATGCCCCCGCCGGCCGGACCGAGTCCGTCGAGGACGGGAATTCGCCCGGGTTGTTCGAGGAAGTTCGGAAACGAGATGCCTCCCCGGTCCTCCTCGCGGAGGAGCTCCCATCCGGCTTCGGCAGCCAGGCGCACGGCGAGGTCGGCCTGTGCTCTCGGCAGCCCCGCGGAATCGACCGGCGCAATCGCGGCGTCGCGGGTGAAGACGAGCTCGACCTGGTGCCGGGCTGCGACCGTGCCCGCCAACGCGGCGAGATCGCGCGCCAGAAGCGCCTCTTCTGCAGAACGGAGAAAACGCGCCTCCCCTTCGACCAGGGCGCGATCCGGAACGACATTCAGCTGGTGAGCGGTGCCGAGCAGCGCGCTGCCACCGCTACCTCCTCCCGCTTCGGGCGGCACGCTGTTGCGAAGCGCTTCGACGAAGCCGCTTTCGCCGCCGACGAAGCGCGCGACGTTGACCGTCGGCCCGCCGTTCGGTCGGGAGAGCGCGGTCGCGAGTTGAATCCACTCCGCGGCCGCGACGACCGCCGAGCGGCCCTGCCAGTAGGCGAGGCCGGAGTGTGCTGTCCGGCCCTGCGCCCCGAGCTGCCAGTGAAACATCCCTCTCCTGCCGGTGACCAGGGTCTCTCCGGCGGCCGTAAGCTCGCCCGGTTCGAGCACCCAGAGTGCCCGCGCGGTGGCGCCCGCCGTCGCGACGGCGCGCCGCGAGATCGCGCCTCCGACCTCCTCATCGGGAACCAGCACCAGATGCAGGGCCGGGAGGCCTCCGCCACGTCGCGCGACGAGGTCGAGCGCACCCAGGAAGGCGACGATGCCGCCCTTCATGTCGATGGCCCCGGTCGCCACCAAGCGACCACCCTCGAGCCGGGGCGTCGAAGCCGGGAGCACGGTGTCGAAATGCCCGATCAGGAGGATGGGGAGAAGCTCCGACGCGGCCGTCGTCGAGCTGCGTGGCGGGCGCACCGGGGCCGTTGCCGGGCGGAAGGCATCGACGACCGGCAAGGGCCTGCCTTGCTCGTCGGGCTCGAGCCGGATCGTGACCTCGAGGCCGCGGACACGGAGCTCGACGGCGAGGATCGCCGCCATCCGATGGAGCGCCGGCGGGTCGTCGCTGGGGGAGCTCGTGGCCGTGAGTCGGACGAGCAGCGCTACAGCCTCCTGGAAGAGCTCCTCCGGCAGACCAGCGGGGACCCGCTCCCGGGACTCCTGCGACGTGGACATGGGTCGAGTGTATCGCTGCACGAAGGGCTCCCCGGGATAGAGGGGCCGTTTCGCGGTCTCGCCTTGTCTCGCTCCGGGCCGGCCGATACACTGACCCGCCGCCCGGACTCGGCGGCAATCGGGAGAGCGATGACGAGACTGCGGATGGACATGGCTTCGAAGGACGCGCGCCCGGGTTCCCGCTTCGTGCGGGCAGGGCGCAGCCTGGCGCGTCGCCTTGCCGGCGGCGCCGGCATGTGGACCGTCGCGACTCTCGCGATCACCGCTGCCACAAGCGCCGCCATGGCCTCCGCAGCGGCCGCGACGGTGGCCGGAGAGCCGGCGGTGCCGACGGCGCGCGAAGTGGAGAAGGCAGTGGCGGCGGTCTATCCAGCGCTGGTGAACATCTCGGCAGTGTCGCGCGATTTCGCCGAAGGCCGTGCGATCCGATTTCCGAGCGCCGGCAGTGGCGTCCTGGTGTCGGAGGCCGGGCACGTGCTGACGAACTTCCATGTCGCCGGCAACAGCACGCGCATTCGCTGCACCCTCACCGACGGCCGCATCTTCGACGCCGACGTCGTCGCGCACGATCCGTTGACCGATCTGTCGGTGCTCCAGTTGCGTGCCGCGGGTAGAGGTGGCCCGGCGGCCTCCGGGGGTTCCGGTACCAGCCTGTCGGGACTCCGGCCCGCGCGGCTCGCGGTCGACGCCGCGGTCGCGATCGGCGACCCGGTGCTCGCTCTCGGCAACCCCTTCGCCCTTTCGTCTTCGGTAACGCTCGGCATCGTCTCGAATGCCCACCGCGTGTTCACCGATTTCACCGGCTCGGAGCTCTCGGACGTCGAGCTCGAGGGCGGGGAGTCGACCGGGTGGCTGACGCAGTGGATCCAGCACGACGCACTGATCCTGCCCGGCAACTCGGGCGGGCCGCTGGTGAATCTGGCGGGCGAGGTGATCGGCATCAACGAGCTCGGCGGCGGCGGCATCGGTTTCGCCATTCCGGCGCGGGTCGCCGCCGATGTCCTGCGACATGCGCTCGCCGACGGCAACGTGCGGCGGTCGTTCCTCGGTTTCGCGGCACTGCCGGTCGCCAAGCTCGGCCGGGAGACCGGGGCGCTGGTCTCTTCGGTCACCGCCGGCGGACCCGCCGAGGCCGCGGGGCTCGCCGCGGGGGACATCCTTCTCGCCCTCGGCGGCGAAGCGGTCGAGGCACGGTTCTTCGAGCAGGTTCCGGAGCTCTACCGTCGCGTGGCCAGTCTCCCGATCGGAGCGCCGGTGACGCTGCGTATCGAGCGCCGGGGCAAGGTCCTCGACCTCCTCGCTACGACGCAAGAGATGGAGCGTCTGCGCGGAGAGCGCGGCGAGGTCCGGGCACTCGGCATCTCGGCAGAGGAGCTCACGGGTCCGCTGGCCCTGGCGCGAAACCTGCGCGTCCGCGAGGGTGTCATCGTGACCGGTCTGCGGCCGGGGCAGGCGGCCGCGACGGCGCGGCCGCAGGTTCAGGTCGGAGACGTGCTCCTGGCCGTGAACGGCCAGCCCGTGGCGACGATCGCTGCTCTCGCGCAGCGGCTCGCCGCCGCCGCCCCGGCCGGCGCCAATGGAGGCAGCGGCCCGAGCGGCGCCAGCGATTCGAGTGCGAGCCTGGTGCTCAAGCTCCTGCGCTCCGACCAGGAGATCCTCACCCTGGTCCGTCTGCCCGAGTCGCGCAATGGGCGGTGGGGAGGCGAGCTGCCGCGCGCCTGGCTGGGCGTCCTCACCCAGGTGCTGAGCCCCGAGCTCGCGACGGCGCTCGGTCGGCCGGGAACCCGTGGCTATCGTGTCAGCGAGGTCTACTCGTGGACGAACGCCGAGCAGGCCGGACTCGCTGTCGGAGATCTGCTGATCGCGCTCGACGGCGAAGCGTTCAGCGCTTCGCGCCCCCAGGACGCCGACGACCTGCGGCGCGCCGTCGAAGCCCGGCGTATCGGCGATACGTTGCGGCTCACGGTCGTGCGCGACGGGCGGGAACGCGAGATCGCTGTCGAGCTCGAGTCGCGCCCGGCGGCCTCCGAGGAGACCCGAAGATCGAAGCAGGAGGAGTTCGAATTTTCGGTGCGCGAGCTGACCCTGCTGGATCGCAGCGACAAGCATTGGCCGCGCGATCAGGCCGGCGTCCTGGTCACCGACGTCACGAGCGGCGGTTGGGCTCACATGGCGGGCCTGCGCATCGACGATCTCATCCTGTCCCTGAATAGCGCCGAAGTCGCCGGCGTCGCCGATTTCGAGCGCCGGGTCGCGGAGTTGAAGGCGGCGCGCGCCCCGTCGGTCGAGGTTTTCGTTCGCCGTGGCGCCGGCACCCATTTCGTCTTCATCGAGCCCGAGTGGCCGGAAGGAAAGCACAAGTGAAACCACGCCTGAGCACCCGAGCCGTCGTCCGTGGCCCCGCAGCGATCCCTGCGATCCCTGCGATCGCCGCCCTCGCAATCTTTGCTGCGGTGGCCGCCTTGGCGCCCGCCCTGGCCGCCGCCGCGCCGCGCGAGCTCTCCCATGGCGAGCTGCTCGCCCGGATGGCGCCGGCGATCGTCAGCGTCAAGGTCGTTCTCAAGACCGAGTTCAACATGGGCGACTCGATGCAGGAGCAGGAGTCCGTTCTCGATGCCCTCGGCGCCGTGGTGGACCCGGACGGCCTGATCCTGCTCTGGAACTCGCAGCTCTCGGCGAGCCGCTTGATGGATGCCGTCCGCCAGATGGGGGAGGGAGAGGAGTTCCGGATCAAGATGACGCCGACCGATTTCCGGGTGACCTTCGCCGGCGATCCGCGGGAGCATCGCGCCTTCCTGGCGGCCTCCGACTCCGAGCTCGACCTGGCCTTCCTGCAGCTCGAAGAAAAGCCCGAGCGGCCCTTGCCCAGCGTGGAGTTCGGGCGCTCGCGGCCGACCGAGATCGGTGACACGGTCGTCGGAGTCTCGCGGCTGTCGCCGGCCTTCGATCGTGCTGCCTACTTCGAAACCGGGCGCATCGCCGGTCGCATCGCCAAGCCGGCGGCTGCGTTCATCCTCGACGCCTCGCCTGCGCTCCTCGGTCTGCCGGTGTTCGATCTGCAGGGACGCGCCGTGGGAGCCGTCGCCACGGTGCTCTCCCGGGTCTCGGAACCGTCCACCCAGGGTGGCGACATGATGAGCTACTTCGCGCTGGGCCGCGGCCGGATGGAGAGTGGGCCCCTGGGAGTCTTCCTGCTGCCGGGCGAGCGCGTCCAGGAGCTCGTGTCGGCGGCCCGCCTGCGCGCCCGCGAGTTGCTGGCCGAGCGCCAACCCGCCAGCCCGTCCGCGGCCGAATAGCCAGCCCGGGCGCAGGATCGGCAGCGCGCGGCGATCAGACCCTTCCCAGGAACTCCTTCGTCTTCTGGAGAAGGGTCTTCGCCGGAGCCGAGTCGGGGAATTGCGTGAGGTAGCGCTCGATCTCGACGATCGCGGCCTCTCCCGAGCCCTGCCGGATCATCTCGCCGACCGCCTGGAAGAACCGCTTGTGCGCCTCCTCGCTCGCGGGCTCAAGCTTCAGCCAATCCTGCACCACGGCCACCGCCTCCGCGGCCTTGCCTTCGGCAAGATAGACCTTGCCCAGATTCGAGTAGGTCACCCAGTAGGGACGGATCGCCAGGGAGCTGCGGAACGTGGCGATGGCCGTCTCCTTGTCACCCAGGAAATACTGGCTCATCGCCTTGTAGGTCATCGCCTGGTAGTGCCGCGGATCCAGCGCGAGCGCCGCGTCGAGCGCCGTGATGGCCTCGCGGTAGTTCTTCTGCTTGTACTGCGTCTTGCCGAGCTCGAACTGAATCTCCGGACTCTCCGGGAGGCTCGCGGCCGCTTCCGCTGCGACCGCGTTCACCCGCTCGAGGAGGGCTTCCCGGTCCTTCTGGGAGGTCTCGGCTGCGGGCTGCTTCGCCAGCTCGCCGGCGGCCTTGCGGCTCGACTGGAGGACGACCTGCGAGTAGATCGGGTCCTTTTGGGCGTAGGGATCGAGCTGCGCCAGCTCGAGCGCGCGCGCATACAGATCGGCGGCCTCTGTCCACTTCTCCTCCCTGAGTGAGAGGTTGCCGAGCATGTAGTAGGCCATATGGTGCGGCGCGAGCTCGTTGACGCGGTTCCAGATCCTGTGCTCGTCCTCCCACCGCCGGGTTTCGGCCGCCGCGGCCGACATGAGGAGCGCGGCGAGCCCCAGGACGCCGGCCACCAGGATCCCCGCGCCGGCGGAGCGCAGCCCGCGGGCCGCCGTCGTCAGCGCGGGAACGACCTCCCGGCGCAGCAGCGCGCCGAGCGCGGGAGCGAGCGCGGCTGCGAGCGCCGCGGCGAGGAAGAGGATCGGCAGATAGAGGTAGCGATCGGAAGCGATCGCGGACCGGAACCGGCCAGCGGCGACGTTCGGTGCCAGCAGAGCGAACCAGCCCACCACTCCGAGCAGCACTCCGCGGTGGCCTTTCCGCCAGGCCCAGAGGCCGCCTGCGAGCGCCGAAAGCAGAAAACCGAGCACCAGCAACCAGCGCCAGCCCAGCAGGGCTCCCATGGCGGCGGGAGGATAGAGGATCGCCAGATGGGCGGGCGCGAGGGCGTTGGCGGTCATCAGCGCCAGGGCCTCCGGCAGGTAGCTCAGGACCTCGGACCATGGGCGCTGCAGCGGGCTGGCCGCCGCATGCTCTGCTGTCGCCCGGTAGTTGACGTACGTGAGAAGTGCAGTGAGAGCGAAGAGGGGGACCTTCTCGAGGATCGCCCGGCGATCGATCCGCCGATGGCGCCAGAAATCGAGCAGGAACGGAACCACCACCATGGCGGGAGAGACCTTGCCGAGCATGGACAGGCCGAGCGCGAGCTGGGAGCTCCAGAGCGCGGCCCGGCTGCTGCGGTCGAGATGGCGGAGATAGAGCAGGACACCGATCAGCAGCCAGAGGGCCGCGACCTGCGAGTTGCGGCAGATCGCCCAGCGGACCGTCTCGACGAGTGCCGGGTGCACGGCGACGAGGAGACTCGCCGCGAGCGCCGCCAGAAAGGACCCGGTAAGCCGATAGAGAACCCAGAGCAGCAACGAGACGATGACGACATGCAGCAGCACGGAGTGGGCATGAAACCCGGCCAGGTTCCAACCGAAGAGGGCGTGGTCGAGCCCCACCGACAGCGTGAAGAGCGGTTGATAGAGACTGTAGTGGGTGCTGGTGAAGAGGGTCGCCAGCGCGGCGAGCTTGTCGTCACCCGCGAGTGCGGCGACCTGTGGGCTGTTGCGAATCAGTGCTTCGTTGTCGTACCGGATCCAGTAGTTCCCCGGCGTCGGGAGGTAGACGGCGAGCGTGGCTGCCGCGACGAGCAGCAGTGCGAGCAGGGCCCGCAACCGCGGGCTGGACGTGACTCCGGCAGGGGAATCCGGGCTCGTAGGCATGAGAATCGGCTCCCGAGTGCTGCGAAAGTTGGAGTCGGAGCAGCGCGCGAAGCGCCCGAGCGACGGATTCTGGCGTGGCGATCCGGGCGAGTCAAGGCGGCCCGGCGCGAAGATGCGCCCGTGACGACGGCACGCGCCGACTGCGGCGGACTAGGGGTTTCCGGAGATCTCGACCGGCTGGATCTTGAGTATGCGGGCCCACGCTGCGAGCAGGCTCCCCGGCAGGTCGAGGTCCGCGAAATGCGCCAGCACCTGCTCGCGGTTGGTGAAACTCCAGATGTCTTCCCAATCGGCGTAGCGCAGGAGGTGGGAGATCGCCCAGGCGCGTCTCTCCGCCGAACCCTCGATCAGGAGAAGGCGCAGCTCCTCGGCCGTGACCGGTTGGTCGGGAAAGAAGTAGAGCTTCGAGCCACGCTCGGTCTCCTGGGAGTCGGTGCGCGATCCTGCCATGTCGAAATCCAGTATAGCGGCAACAGTTCGCGATGCAACGCTTGACGCGCCGGTGGAGCTTCTGTAAATTGGCTCCCGCTGTGCTGGCGGGCATAACTCAGTTGGTAGAGTGCAAGCTTCCCAAGCTTGATGTCGCGGGTTCGAATCCCGTTGCCCGCTCCACGACTTTCGATGACTCCTGGCCTTCGAGAAAGGCCGCCCCTTGACCCGCACCTCCCTGATCCCCGCCGGAACCGAGCTCGCCGGCCGGTTGAAGTGCGCCTCGGACCTGCTCTGCGAAGGGAGCTTCGTCGGGGAGATCGAGGTTCAGGGTGATCTCACGATCGGCGCCGCAGGGTGTGTCGAAGGACCGCTCTCCGCGCGCACCGTGACCGTGATCGGCCAGGTGCGCGGCTGCGTTCATGGGGAGGAGCAGGTGGAACTGCGGCGCGGCGCGTCGGTCGAGGGCGACGTTTCGTCCGCCTGCGTGGTGCTCGCGGGCGGCTCCGACCTCGACGGACGCATCGACATCTCCGGCTGACCCGCTACTGGATCGTGCCGTCGATCGGCACGGTGATGAACGGCACTTTGGTGCTGTCGGTGTGGATCTTGAGCGTTCCCTGGACGGCGCCCTTGGGCATCGTCGCCGGGTCGAGGTCGAGCTTGACCTTGTACTCACGGCCGGGCTTCAAGGTCTCGAGCACGGCGGGTGGAAAGCCCTGGAGGTCGTGCTCCACGCGCAACACCTGCATCGGGGCCGTGGAGTAGGTCTTCACCGTGAGTGTCTGTGCCGTCTTCGCCGTGAGGTTGACCTCACCGAGATGGATCGCATTCGGCGTCGCGACGATGGCCGGGCGCACGAAGCCGGACAGCGGTATCGGCACGACCGACTGCTTCGGGTGCTTCACCTGGACGAGCAGGGTGCCGGCGATCGGGCCGATCGGAGCGTCCGCCGACAACGCCAGATCGATGTGCCACTCGCGCGGACTCCCGGCCTCTTTCTGCGCGGCCTTCATCGAGGTGGTGATGCCGGGCGGCGGGGTCGACATGCCGAGGACCTCGAAATCGCCGCCGTCGCGCGACGCCAGCTTCTGCACAATGGTGCCCGGCGGCTCGTGCTGGACGTAGATCCAGCGGGCGAAACCGGGTTTCACGACCACGTACTCGGTGGAGAGAATCCGCAGCTCGAGCACGGACGAGGGCGTGTCGGGGTCGTTGGTCTGGAGCTCGAACTGCTTGCTCAGCGCGACCGGCTTGTCGTGGATCAGCGGGACGCGCACACGGACCTCGCCGGCCTCGCCGGGGGCGAGGGTGGCCGGCTTGCTGACGACTTCGAAGTTCGACGGCTGGACGATCCGCAGGATCTCGAGGGGGGCGTCGCCGGCATTGCGGATCTTGAACGCGTGCTCGACCACCTTGTCGCGCGCGACCTCTCCGGTCTCGTGCAGGCGCTCCTCGACGATCAGTTTCGGCTTCTTCGCGGTCTCGCCCTGAGCCGCGGCCGGAGAGGTGCTGACGAGCAGCGCGAGGCCGCCGAGGATCGCAGCGATCGTGGGCAGGTGGCGCAGCGCGCGTGCGGACGTTTCGTGCGAGGGACGGCGGGATTCGGGATGCGGCATGAAAAGGCACTCCTCAGGTCTGGTGTGGATCTTGCGAAGGCAGGTAACTGTGCCAAACTGTCCCCTGCTGTCGTCGATGTGTGTCAAATCTACCGCGAGAGCTGCATGCTCTCACCTCCATGCACCCCACATGCCATGAGCCGAGCGATTTGCGCAGGTTTGCTGCTGTCCGTCTTCCTGCCGGTGCTGGCCCTCGGTCAGTCGCCGGACGCCGCTGCGCCTTCTGACGCCGCGACCGCTGCCGCGGCAGTTGCGCCGCCCGCGCCCAACGCGCCCAACGCGGCCATCGCGCCCGCCGGCCAGGCTGGACCCGACACCGGGGCTCCCGCCCAGGATCGGGCGGCAGCGGCGAAGAGCGCCGAGGAGGCTCGGCGCAAGGCCCGGGCAGCCGCGTTCGAGCCGCCGGACGGCAAGTGGCTGGTCGACGAGGAGGGCCGCTCCTATTTCATGCGGATCCGTCCCAAGAGCGAGACCTTCCGTCGGATGTCCGAGACCCGGATCCGCATCCCCTACGGTGGCGAGTACGATCTGGCGGGGGAGGACGAAGAGAACTTCTGGATCAAGATCTACCGGCCCTCCGACGAGCCGGTCGTTTCCGCGAAGCTGCCGCAGGGGCTACGGACGCCGACTCCCGAAGAGCTGGCAGCCTCGGCAGCGACCTTCACGGCACCCCTGTCGGAGGTCGACCGCCTGCGCTTTCGATCCTTCGACGCCGGGCTCCCGACCACCGGCCTCTGGCGCAACGGTTTCGACCTCGCCGATCTCGACGGTGACGGGGAGATCGATTTCGTTCACGGCCCGCCGCGCCGCAGTGGCGACCAGCCGCGAGTCTTCCGCGGCGACGGGCACGGGTCGTGGACACCGTATCGGGCCGCTGTTCCGCCCGGCCTGCTCGACTACGGGGATATCAAGGTCGCCGACTTCAACGGCGACGGCAAACCCGACCTGGCTGCGGCGAGCCATCTGCGCGGCATTTCGGTCTTCATCGGTGACGGCGCCGGCAAGTGGACCTCTTGGGGCGAGGGGCTGGACTTCGTCGTGCCGCGGGCAGGCTACGACGGCAGCGGCTTCTCCTCGCGGCGCCTCGAGGTTCTGGACTGGAACCGCGACGGCCGGCCAGACCTCCTAGCGCTCAGCGAAGGGCCGAAGCTCGCCCTGCTGACCACCGGCCCAGACCCGAAGCTGCCGTCTGGAGTGACGACGGCAGCGTTCGGGCCGAGGCTCTACCTGAACAACGGCGACGGCACCTGGACCACGCTGGCCGAGGCCGCAGGCCGGGCCGAGATCTTCGGTGACGATCTGGCCGTGGCCGATTTCGACGCCAACGGGAGCGTCGACTTTCTGACCTCCACCAACGCCATGAGCCGCCATGATCTGCTCTATCTCCAGGGCGACAAGGTCGGCGGCCCCTGGGTCCCGGTGAGCCCGCCGCTGCGGCCGAGTGCCTACGTGAACGCCGTCGCCGCGGGCGACTTCGACAGCGACGGACGCTCGGACATCGCCATGAGCTACACCAGCTTCGAGCTCGGCGTGACACGCGTCGGGGTAGATGTCTACCTCGGGCGCGGCGATGCGAAGGGGGGGAAGGCGGGGAAGTGGGAGCGCCGGGCGGTGTTGGCCCGCGAGGGTCGCACGGGATTCTCGGCGC
This sequence comes from Thermoanaerobaculia bacterium, assembly GCA_018057705.1. NCBI lineage: Bacteria > Pseudomonadati > Acidobacteriota > Thermoanaerobaculia > Thermoanaerobaculia bacterium. Next base: position 66,590 of record JAGPDF010000020.1, read on the forward strand.
TCGACGCGGGCGATCTCGACGGTGACAAGCTCGTCGACCTGGTGGCGACCGACCACGACGGCGCCATGGAGATCCTGCTGGGAGACGGCAAGGGGAGCTTCGCGCGCGAGGTCAGCCCAGAGACGCAGCAGCCGCGGAGCGACTGCCGAGGATATGGCCTGAGGATCCTGGACCTCGATCGGGACGGCAGCTCCGAGATCGTGGCCTCCTACGCCGGCGAGTCCAATCCCCTGTACGCTCCCGACCGCTGTTCGAAGCGGGGAGGGGTGGCCGCCTGGACGCGAGATTTGCCCAAATAAATGTTGACAAAGCATCAAATCTGTCCTAGATTTCCTTCAAACATAACCGAAAGGGCCGGACTGTAGGGTCCGGCGAGGCCGATCGGGTCGTTCTCGGGTTAAGATGCAGGAAGGTTCGACTAACGCAGTACATAGGAGATGAAGAGATGAAGAGACTGTTGGTTGCGTGCTTGTTGGCAGTGTTGGCGGCGCCGGCATTCGCCGTCATCGGGACTGTGGATGATGTCCCGGCGGCGACGTTGCTCCTGCCGTATTTCGAAGTGGATCTCGCCGATCCGAGCGGCGTGACGACGCTGATGTCGATCAACAACGCCTCGGCGACCGCGGTCCTCGCGCACGTCG
>JAGPDF010000021.1 GCA_018057705.1 Thermoanaerobaculia bacterium
CGTGAGCTGCCGGCGGACGAGCGGCCGCGGGAGCGGCTGCTGGCGCAGGGGGCGCGGGCGTTGGGCGACGCCGAGCTGCTGGCGATCCTGCTGCGCACCGGGCGGCCGGGAGCGTCGGCCCTCGAGGTGGCGCGCGAGATCCTGACGGCGATCGGCGGTCTGCCCGGCCTCGCCGGGACGGGGGCGCAGGGGCTCCTGCGCAAAGGACTCGGCGAGGCCAAGGCGGCAGCACTACTTGCCGCCGCCGAGGTCGGGCGGCGCCTGGCGAGGAACGACGCCGTCGAGCGCGCCGTCCTCGGGGCGCCGGCCGCGGTCGCGAGCTACCTCGCGCTGCGCTACGGGGTGCGTGACCAGGAGGTGATGGGCGCCCTCTACCTCGACACGCGCAATCGCCTCCTCGCCGAGCGCGAGCTCTATCGTGGCACCGTCAACCGCGCGGCGGTCGAGCCGCGGGCGATCCTCAAAGAGGGGTTGCTGCACGGTGCCTGCGGCATGGTCGTCTTCCACACCCATCCCTCCGGCGATCCGAGTCCAAGTCCGGAGGACCTCGCCTTCACCCGGCGTCTCGCCGAAGGCGGCGAGCTCGTCGGTGTGCGGCTGGTCGACCACCTGATCCTGGGCGGCGTCGGGCGCTGGGTTTCCCTGCGTGAGCGCGGCGCATGGTAATTTCGGGCGGTGCGCGGCAAGGACCTCCATCTCGATTGCTTCAGCGGCCTGGCGGGAGACATGTTCCTCGGCGCCTGCCTCGACATGGGGATGCCGTCGAGTGTCGTCGCGGAGGCCGTCGCCAGCCTGAACCTGCACGGCATCTCCATCGAGTCGCGAAAGACCACCCGCGCCGGCTTCGCCGGCACGCGGTTCCGCGTCCTCGACCATGGCAAACCGGTCGAGGGACCCGATCCGGAGGAGCTGGACCCTGAGTCCGCCGTGGAAGGGCGATCGAAGGTACTTTCAGCAGCAAGGCAACAAGAAGCAAAGCTCTCGGTAAATGATGGTGGCAGCCGCAGCGGCGGTGCGGCGGGCGGACACCCTCATCCGCACGATCACCCTCATGCGGAGCCTCATTCGCGTTCGCACGCGCACTCGCGCTCCGACGAAGCGGGCTTCGTGGCAGCCGAGCCTGGCCACGAACGCGACGCGGACCACCCCCTCTACCAGCAAGCTTTTTCTGAGGCCTCGCCTGCTCCTGCGCCCGAGGCTGGATACGGACACCAGCACCACCGTGACCAAGACCAGGACCATGCCCACGGCCGTAACCTGGCGGAGATCCTGGAGCTCATCGATTCGAGCGGGCTCGCGCCGGCGGTGAAGTCGCGCGCCCGCGCGCTCTTTCACCGCTTGGGGGAGGCCGAAGCGAAGGCGCACGGCATGGCGGTCGAGCGCGTGCAGTTTCACGAGGTGGGGGCGGTCGATTCGATCGTCGACCTCGTGGGAGCCGCGGCGGCGGTCGAGTGGCTGGCGCCGCGGCGGATCACCTGCGGCGCGGTGAACCTCGGCGGCGGCACGGTGCGCGGCGCGCACGGCCTCCTGCCGGTGCCGCCGCCGGCGGTCGCCGAGCTCATGCGCGGGCTGCCGGTCTACGGCAGCGACCGTTCGGTGGGCGAGCTCCTGACACCGACCGGAGCGGTGCTGCTCGTCGAGCTGGTGGATGAGTTCGTGGAACTGCCGACGCTGCTCGTCTCCGGCGTGGGGTACGGTCTCGGCCGCAAGGAGACCGCCGGCCGGCCGAACGCCGTGCGGTTGATCTCGGGGAGCTCCTGGCCGGCGACCGCGAGCGACGAAACGAACAGGGAGGTCCTGGTCGTCGAGTGCGAAATCGACGATCTCTCCGGCGAAGGGCTCGGGCATGCCATGACCCGACTGATCGCCGAGGGCGCTCTCGACGTGTACATGACGCCGGTGCAGATGAAGAAGGGCCGGCCAGGAATCCTGTTGACGATGCTCAGCCGGCGTCCGGACCTCGAGCGCCTTTCGGGGATCCTGCTCGCCGAGACCGGCTCCCTCGGTTGTCGATTTCAGGCCACCGGGCGTTTCGAGGCCGAGCGCGAGATCGTCACGCTGACGACCCGCTTCGGTGATGTTCGGGTCAAGCGCTCCCGATTCCTCGGCCGAACGATCTCCAATGCACCGGAGTACGAGGACTGCAGGCGCCTGGCGGAAGTCGCTGGAACCACCTGGCGGGCAGTCCACGAAGCTGCGCTGGTCGAAGCCGCCGCGGCGTCGTTTTCCTTGTGAGGTACTTTTCTTGAAGAAGCTACTGCAGGTCGGCTCGCTCGAGTACGGCGTCGCCGGCGAAGTCAGCTTGCGCTGGGCGGCGGTCGACCTGACTCCAGCGGTGGAAGAGGCGCGCCAGCGCCACGATCTGTCGCCGATCGCCGCGGTGGCGCTCGGTCGCGCGATGGCCGGCGCGACCCTCCTGCTGCGGCTCTCGGTGCGCGCTTCGCGACGGCTCACCTTGACCGTCACCGGCGACGGACCGATCGGCAAGATCGTTGCCGAGGTCGACAGCGAAGGCAACCTCCGCGGGCTGGTGGGGGAGCCGCACGTCGCTTTGCCCGAGCCCGCGGAAGGGCAGGCGGGCGAGCGCAAGGCGGGACTGCGGATCGCCGAGGCGGTGGGCCGGGGGCTCCTGCGCGTCCGCCGCGAGCTCATCGACGGCAGCTCCTACGAGAGCCAGGTGGCGCTCGAGTCGGGCGAGATCGGTCTCGACCTGGCGCACTTCCTGGAGCAGAGCGAGCAGACCCAGTCGGTCGTCCTGGTCGGCGTGTTGGAGGGACCGGAAGGGATCCGCGCCGCGGGCGGGATGATCGTCGAGGTGATGCCCGGCGCGCGTGAAGATGCGGTCGAACAGCTCGAGTTGAATCTGGCGCGGATCGGCGGCGTCAGCCGGACGATCGGGCGCGGCGGCCTCGCCGAGCTCCGCGACGATGTGCTCCATGGCCTCGAGCCGGAGCTCATCGATCGCCGGGAGGTCCGATTCCGCTGCAGTTGCAGCCGCGAGGGGCTGCTCGGCAGTCTCGTCGGGCTGCCTCCCGAGGACTTCGACTCGATCCGCGACGACGAGGGGCGCGTCGAGGCGGAGTGTTCGTACTGCGGCGCGCGCTACCTCTTTCAGCGAGGCGAGCTCGCGACGAGTTAGCGTCTGCCAGGGCTCCGGGGCGGAGAGCGCTGATAGACTGCCTGCCCAGCGAGAGGCAGGAACATCCGAATGCCGCCCTACTACCTCACCACCCCGATCTACTACGTCAACGATCTGCCCCACATCGGGCATATCTTCACCACCGTCGTCGCCGACACCCTGGCGCGCTACCGCCGGATGGCGGGCGACGACGTTCGGTTCCTGACCGGGACCGACGAACACGGCCAGAACATCGAGCGCGCGGCGGCGCGCGAAGGAGTCACCCCGCTGCAGCTTGCCGACAAGGTCGTGGCCCGCTACCACGAGCTCTGGAAGACCTTCGGTATCTCGCACGATGATTTCATCCGCACGAGCGAGCCGCGCCACGAACAGGGCGTCGTCGAGCTCATCCGGCGGATCGAGGCGGCGGGTGATCTCTATCTCGCGAAGCACGAAGGCTGGTACTGCTCGCCCTGCGAGCTCTTCTACACCGAGAAGGAGCTCTCGCCGGGACAGAAGTGCCCGGTGCACGGCGCCGCCGTCGAATGGAAGTCGGAGGAGAACGTCTTCTTCCGGCTGGCGAAGTACCAGCAGCCGCTGCTCGACTGGATCGACGCCAACCCCGAGGCGATCCGCCCCGAAACGCGCCGGAACGAAGTGCGCTCGTTCGTCGAGTCGGGCCTGCGCGACCTCTCGGTCAGCCGCACCGGGCTCGCCTGGGGGATCCCGTTCCCGGGCTATCCCGGCCACACCGTCTACGTCTGGCTGGATGCGCTGGCGAACTACATCACCGCGCTCGGCTTCGGCGCCGAAGGCGCAACGGCCGGGGCTCCCCACGGTCCTGACGGGCTGAATGCGAAAGGCTCGAACAAGGGGGGGGCGATCGAGGCGGCGGTGCAGGAGCGCGCCGTCGGCGAGCGCGGAACGCCCGCAGCCGGCGCCGACGCACGAGCCCCCGAAGCCGAGCCTGCGTCCTCCCTTTACCGGTCCTTTTGGAGCAATTCTCCTGACGAGACCACTGGGCCGACTCGCGTCCATCTGATGGGCAAGGACATCCTGCGCTTTCACGCGGTCTACTGGCCGGCCTTCCTGATGTCTGCCGGGCTGCCGCTCCCGACCCAGGTCTGGGCGCACGGCTGGTGGCTGCGCGACTCGAAGAAGATGTCGAAGTCGGTCGGCAACGTCGTGCGGCCGGACGATCTCGTGGCGCGTTTCGGGCCCGACGCGCTGCGCTATTACCTGCTCCGGGAGATGGTTTTCGGGCAGGACGCCAACTTCTCCGACGAGGCGTTCGTCGACCGCTTCAACAGCGACCTCGCGAACGACCTCGGCAACACCGCGAGCCGCGTCGTGAGGGTGACGCGCGGGGCGTTTGACGGACGGACCCCGCCGCTCTCGTGCGACGAAAATCCGCTCATCCCGGTCGCCCGCCAGGTCGTCGCCGACTATCGCGCGGCGATGGACCAGCTGGCCTTCCAGGACGCCCTGCGGGCGCTCTGGCGGCTGCTCGCCGAAGCGAACCAGTATCTGGTCGTCCGCGAGCCGTGGAAGATGGTCAAGGCCGAGGGCGCGACCGACGCGCTCTCGCGCATCCTCTGGAACGGACTCGAGGCAGTGCGCATCGTCGCTACCGGCCTGCTGCCGTTCATGCCGACCGTGGCGCGCCAGGTGCTCGCGGCGGTCGGCACGGGCACCGTGACGGAGAATCTCGACGCCATGGCCTGGGGCGGCACGCCCACTTCCGCGCCGCTGCCGGAGCTGGCGCCGCTCTTTCCGAGAATCGACAAGGAGAAGTTCATGTCCGAAATCCACTCGTCCGCGCCGGGGACGACACCTCCGGCGGCGGCTGCAGAGACCTCCACTCCTGCTTCGGCAGCTGCAACCGCGGTCGCGCCGGCTGCTGCGGCGGTGGGAGCCGAGGTCTCAATCGACCAATTCTTCGCCACCGAGCTCAAGGTCGGCACGGTCCGGTTCGCCGAGCGGGTGCCGAAGTCCGACAAGCTGATCCGCCTCCTGGTCGACCTCGGCGAAGAGACGCCGCGCCAGCTCGTGGCCGGCATCGGCAAGGCGTACGCGCCGGAAGAGCTGGTGGGCGAACAGGTCGTCGTCGTGGCCAATCTCAAGCCGGCGAAGCTCATGGGCGTCGAATCGCGCGGCATGATCCTCGCAGCGACCGATGCCGACGGCAAGCCGATCCTCGTCCGACCGCACGCCACAGGAGCGGCGAACGGAACGCGCGTGAAGTGAGCTCGCGCCCTTTCCTCATCGACTCGCACTGCCACCTGCAGTATCTCGATCCGGCGGAGCAGGCGGCCGCCATCGGGCGCGCCCGGGCGCGCGGCGTCGAGGGATTCCTGGTGCCGGCGACCGAGCTCGACCAGGCCGAAACGTTGCTCGCGCTCTGCCACTCGCAGGAAAACGTCTGGTGCGCCATCGGCGTGCACCCACACGAGGCGGCGAGCTGGCAATCGGGCGACGAAGCCCGGTTGCGCGATCTTCTCGCCGACCCGAAAGTGGTCGCAGTGGGGGAGTGCGGGCTGGACTTCTTCTACGACCACGCGCCGCGCGAGGTGCAGGAAGATGTCCTGCGAGCGCAATGGCGAGTCGCGGTCGAGCTCGACCTGCCGGCGATCGTCCACAACCGCGACTCGAACGAGCGCATGCTCGCGATCCTCGCCGAGCCGGAGTTCGCTACCCTGAAGGCCGACTTCCATTCGTTCGCCGGCGGCCGCGAGATGGGCGAGACCGTCGTGGCCCACGGTTGCATGCTCGGCATGTCGGGGATGGTCACGTTTCCCAAAGCGGACAACGTCCGCGAGGTCATCCCGGGAACGCCGCACGACCGCTTCCTGGTCGAGACCGACACCCCGTACCTGGCGCCGGTGCCCCATCGCGGCAAGCCCAACGAACCGTCGTTCATCGTCGAGATCGCGACGCGGCTGGGCCTCGAGCTCGGCCTCGACCTCGCGGCGACGGCGGCGCTCACGACGGAGAATTTCTTCCGCTTTTTTGCGAAGGCCGAAGCCTCAGCCTAGTCGTCCGCTCGCTCGGGGTCCTGTCCGGTCCGTCTTGGTACGCCGGGGACACGTATCCGCCTTGGGGCTTTCTGGGTCGGTTCGGGCGCTAACTTGAGGCGGCTACATGTCCCCAGCTGCGGGTTCGGCCAGCCCTGGTAGGAAGGGTGGCGAAGGAACTGCCTTTCAGCGCCGGCTCACCGCGAGGCGAAGGGCGCTCGGGATCCAAAGTGGGCGACCACGCTTCAAATAGGAGCCCGCTTTGGATCCCGAGCGCCCGAGCACGCGACCACGCGGGCTGGCCGGGACACACAAATGGGACACACACCGGCGTGCGTCCCATTTGTGTGTCCCGTTTGTGTGTCCCGGGTCAGACGGGGTTGGGGATGTCGATGAATTCGTGGGTGAGGCCGAAGCGGGCGGCGAGGTGGTCGCCCAGGGCCTGGATGCCGAGACGTTCGCTGGCGTAGTGGCCGACGGCGAGAAAGTGAATGCGGCTCTCCTTCGCCACGTTCATCACCCATTCGGTCGGCTCGCCGGTGATGTAGGCGTCGAGGCCGGCGGCGATCGCCTGATGAAGCTCGCCGGCGGCGCCGCCGCTCACCATGCCCACGGTCGAGATCTCCTCCGGGCCATGAAGGAAGGCGAGCGGCTCCTGGCCGAAGACGGTGCGGCAGCGCGTGACCAGCTCCTCGCGGGAGACCGGCTCGGGATAGCGGCCGCGGAAGCCGATCGGCAGGCCATGGTAGTCGGCGAACGGCTCGACCGAATAGAGCCCGAGCCGCTTCACGGCGAGAATGTTGTTGCCCAGCTCCGGATGGCGGTCGAGCGGCAGATGGTAGGCGAGCAGGTGGATCCCGGCCTCGAGGAGCGTCGCGACGCGGGCGTAGGTGTGCCCCGTGAGCTGGCGCGGCATGCCGTCCCAGAAGAGCCCATGATGGACCAGAACCGCGTCGGCGCCGGCGTCGCGGGCGCGCTCGAAGAGCTCGACGCAGGAGGAGACCCCCGTCGCGATCTTGCGGATCGGGCGGCGCCCCTGGACCTGCAGACCGTTCGGACCGAAGTCCTTGCCTGCGGCGGCCTCCAGCAGCCGATCGAGGTGATCCGACAGTTCGGTGATCGAAAGCTCTCCGTGTGCCATCGTGGCCTCGATTTCCTGGGCTTTCAAACCCTTCCGGACGCTCTCGCCCGGACAGATGAAAAAAGGGCCGGATCGTTGCCGACCCGGCCCAATTCTAGTTCCAGTTCTGCAGTCGCGTCAGCGACGCGGACCGCGCGAATCGCGGCCACCGCCACCGCTGCGGCCGCCGCGCTCCGGACGGCCACCGCGGCCGCCGCGATCTCCGCCCCGACCCGCCGGCGGACCGTCGGCCCGGGGCGGGCGCTCGTCTTCGCTCATTCCCATGCCGGCGTACTGTGCCGGATCGTAGTCCGGAGCTTCGACGATGACCGCCTTGCGGGAGAGACGGACGCGGCCGGTGTCGTCGATGTCGATGACCTTGACCGTGAGCTCGTCGCCCTCCTTGACCACGTCGCTGGTCTCGCGGACCCGGTAGGGAGCGAGCTCGCTGATGTGGACGAGGCCATCCGTGCCGGGCATGATCTCGACGAAGCAGCCGTAGGCTTCGACGCGGCGGACACTGCCGGTGTAGATCTTTCCGATCTCCGGCACCTGGGTCAGGCGCTCGACCATCTGGATCGCGCGCTTGGCGGCTTCGGCGTTGGGCGAGGCGATGATCACGCGGCCGTCGTTCTCGACCTCGACCTGGCAACCGGTCTCCTCGACGATCGAGCGGATCGTCTTGCCACCGGGTCCGATGATGTCGCGGATCTTCTCCTTGTTGATCTGGATCGTGTAGAGCCGCGGCGCGAAGTCGGAGAGGTCGACACGCGGGGTGCCGATGATCGCCTCCATCTTGCCGAGGATGTGCAGCCGGCCGATGCGGGCCTGCTCGAGGGCGGTCTCCATGACCGATTTCGAGACGCCGCCGACCTTGATGTCCATCTGCAGGGCGGTGATGCCCTTGCGGGTGCCGGCGACCTTGAAGTCCATGTCGCCGTAGTGGTCCTCCTGGCCGGCGATGTCGGTCAGGACGGCGAAGTTGTCGCCGCGCTGAACGAGACCCATCGCGACGCCCGCGACCGGCGCGAGCAGCGGCACGCCGGCGTCGAAGAGAGCCAGAGAGCCGCCGCAGACCGTCGCCATCGACGACGAGCCGTTCGACTCCAGGATGTCGGAGACGACGCGGATGGTGTACGGGAAGTCCTCTTCGTTCGGCAGCACCGGCAGCAGGGCCCGGCGGGCGAGGACGCCATGCCCGATCTCGCGCCGGGAGGCACCGCGCAGGAACTTGACCTCACCGACCGAAAAGGGCGGGAAGTTGTAGTGCAGGAGGAACTTCTGCTTGCTCTCGCCCTCGTACTCCTCGATGATCTGGGCGTCGCGCTGGGTGCCGAGCGTGACCGTGGCGAGCGCCTGCGTCTCGCCGCGAGTGAAGAGCGCCGAGCCGTGCGTCCGGGGCAGCACTCCGACCTCGATATCGATGGCGCGGATCTCGTCCAGCTTGCGCGAATCGAAGCGGTTGCGGTCGTTGAGCACCGAGTCGTAGAGCGTCTCTTCCTCGAGCGTCTCGATGACCTTCTTGGCCGCCGAGCGCTTGGTGGGATTGTCCTCGGGGATCGTGCCGAGGTACCCCTTCACGACCGTCGAGACGGCGTCCTTGCGCTCGAACTTGCCCTGGGTGTGGAGGGCGGCCTTGAGCTGCGAGTGGATGGCGCCCCGCACCTCGTTGTAAAGCTCCTGCGGATAGGCCTCCGGGGCGGTCCATGCCGGCTTCGAGAGCCCGCGCTCGCGGAACATCGAAATCTGGGCCTGGATGACCTTCTGCAGCTCGGCGTGGCCCGCCCAGATGCAGTCGAGCAGGGTCTGCTCGGAGAGCTGATTGGCGCCGGCCTCGACCATCATGACCGCCGCCTCCGAGCCGACGACCACCAGGTCGAGGTCGGCCACGTCGCGCTGGCTGTTGGTCGGATTGAAGACCACCTGGCCGTCGATCAGACCAACGCGCACCGCGGCGATGGGGTTGTAGAACGGGATCTCGGAGAGGACGAGCGCCGTCGAGGCGCCGTTGATCGCCAGGATGTCCGGATCGTGCTCGCCGTCGGCGGAGAGTACGAACGAGATGATCTGCGTCTCGGCGGTGTAGCCCGGGGGAAACAGCGGGCGCAGCGGCCGGTCGATCATGCGGGCGGTGATCGTCTCCTTCTCGGTCGAGCGTCCTTCGCGCTTGAAGAATCCGCCGGGGATCCGGCCTGCCGCGTAGGCGTACTCGCGGTAGTCGACGGTCAGCGGCAGGAAGTCGCGCGGCAGGGTGCTCGCCTGCATGCAGGCGGTGGTGAGGACGACGGTGTCGCCGAGGCGGACGACGCAAGCGCCGTGAGCCTGCTTGGCGATGTGGCCGGTTTCCAGAGAGAGACTCTCCGAGCCGACCTGAACGGTTCTCTGCGTTTTCATTGATTTTCCTTGATCTTCATTGAGCTGCATGAACGGCGGGTCGGGAACGGCGGCCCGGTCACCGGATCCCCGTGGGGAAGCCGTGGACCGGGTGCGTTCCCGCCGCCGATCGGAGGGGGTCCGAGGGGTAGGAAGAGAGCTACTTGCGGATTCCCAGGCGCTCGATGACCTGGCGGTAGCGGTCGGCGTCCCGCCGCTTCATGTAGTCGAGCAGGCGGCGGCGCTGGCCGACGAGCTTCAGCAGACCGCGGCGGCTGTGGTGATCCTTGGTGTGGGTCTTGAAGTGCCCGGTGAGCTCGTTGATCCGCTGGGTGAGCAGCGCGATCTGCACGTCGGTCGAGCCGGTGTCGGTCTCGTGAATCCGGAAATCCCGGATGATCTCTGCCTTTTCCTGATGCAAGTCTCTTCTCCTTCTGTGGGGTGGCGATCGCTTGGTATCGCCCGGTTTTGGGGGCCCTTTGTCTATATCCTCGAAAAGCTTACCACGTCGGGGCCGCCCTTGAACACGATACGCGGCTGGAGGACGGCCGTGCCGCCGTTCCCGATGGCCTCGACCACCGAGCCGACGGCAACCAGCTCGCCGACCCGGTCGACCATCCGCACCCACTCGCCGGCCGAACCGCCGAGGGCCGAGAGAATCACCGTCTGGCCATTGACCGCCCGGCGCTCCTGCAGTGCGTCGAGGGTTGCCGTGATGAACGGCAGGGGGATCGCGGCCAGGGGCAGAAAGGCCGATTCGAGGGCAATTCCGCCGGCGTTGCGCCGGTTCGCCTCGGCGAGCGTCAGGGCCTGCCCGACGTCGAACCAGAGCCCGGGCTTGCCGATCCGCGTGCGGCGCAGCTTCGAGAGGTGGGCGCCGGTGCCGACGGCGGTGCCGACGTCGTGGGCGAGGCTCCGCGCATAGGTGCCGGAGCTGCACGTCAGGCGGAAGTCGATCCGGTTCTCGGCCAGATCGGAGAGCCGGACGAACTCATCCACCGTCACCATCTTGCTGGCGACCGGGATCTCCTCACCCCGACGCGCCATCTCGTAAAGTTTCACGCCCTGGATCTTGTGCGCGCTGTAGGCCGGGAGCCGCTGCTCGAAGGTGCCGGCGAAGGTCGCCATCGCGGCGTCGATCGCCTCGCCAGTGAGACCCTCGGTCGGTCGCTCGGCGACCGGACGGCCCGAGGCGTCGTAGGTGTCGGTCTCCAGGCCGAAGGTGATCGTTCCCTCGTAGACTTTGCGCGCCTGGATCAGGAAGCGCGTGAGCCGGGTCGCCTGTCCCATCGTCACGAGCAGCAGCCCGGTGGCGTCGGGATCGAGCGTGCCGCAATGCCCCACCCGCTTCTGCTTGAAGATCCGGCGCACCATCTGCACGACGTCGTGCGAGGTGCAGCCACCCTCCTTGTCGACCAGCAGCAACCCGTCAAGCGTCATGGTCGACCTCCAGAGTCCCGAGAGCGCTCGCGAGCTCAGCGACCAGAGTCGTCTTCAGCCCGGCGAGCTCGCCTTCCACCTTGCAGCCGGCGGCGTTCTTGTGGCCCCCGCCGCCACGGCGCTGGGCGACCGCCTGGACGTCGACAGGTCCGCGGCTGCGCAGCGAGACCTTCCATTGCCCGGGCCCGGTCTCGCGCAGCATCGCGACCGCCTCGACGCCGGCGATCGAACGCGGGCTGTCGACGAGACCTTCGGAATCCCCAGCTACGGCGCCGGCGCGACGGAACATCTCCAGCGTCAGATGCACCGAGGCGACCCGCCCTCCGGCATGGAGCTCGAGAGTGCCGAGCAACTCGCCGAGCAGGCGCACGGCGCCCTCGGGCTGGCTCTCGTTCAGCCACTGCGAGACCTGCTCGGGCCGCGCCCCTTCGCGGACGAGCGTCGCCGCGGCCTCGAAGGCGGCCGGCGTGGCGTTGGAAAAGCGGAAGCCGCCGGTGTCGCTGACCAGCGCCAGCAGCAGGCAGTCGGCGGTCTGCGGATCGACCGCGATGCCGAGCCGGCGGGCGAGGGCGGCGACCATGACGCCGACCGCGGGCGCTTCGGTATCGACCCAGTTCGCCACGCCATAGAGCGCATTCCCGAGGTGGTGATCGATGTTCACCAGCGGCAGCTGTGCGAGCCGCTCCTCGAGGCCGGTCCGGTCGAGCGTCGGGCACTCGAGGACGACGGCACAGTCGAACGCGGCGGGGAAGCCGGCGGGGGGCTCGGCGCCGACGTGGATCCCGGCGCTGTCGGGCAGCGACCGGTAGGTGCCCGGCGTCGGGTGGAAGTTCCAGATCCGCGCCGCCTTGCCGGCGCGGTGGAGAAGCCGCATCAGGCCGATCTCCGAACCGATGGCGTCGCCGTCGGGATTGGCGTGGCTGGTGATGAGGAAGCGCCGATGGCTGCCGAGCAGCAAGGACAGGTTCTCAGGTATCACTCGGTTCCTTGTGCAGCTTGTCGAGGAGCTCGGTCATGTCCTGCAGATATTCGGCGCCGCGATCGAGCTCGAAAGCGAGCTCCGGAGTGACCCGGAGCTTGAGTCGGCGTCCGATCTGACTGCGCAGGAAGCCCTTGGCATGCTCGATGCCTGCCATCGTCTGCTGGCGGGTCTCTTCGTCGCCCAGCACGGAGATCCAGATGCGGGCGTGACCCAGGTCTCTCGCGACCTGCACGCGCGAGATGGTCGCGAGCGCGACCCGAGGATCGCGCACCTCGCGCATCAGGAGGACCGAAAGCTCCTTGCGGAGCGAGTCGGCGACGCGATCGGTTCGTTGGCTCATCCACCTTCCTCCAGAATCTGCGGCTCCCAGCCCAGGACGACCGCCTCACCCTCGTCGTCGGCGAGCCGCAGGACCTCGTCCAGCAACTGCTGTGCGGTGGCCTCGTTCGCCGCCACCAGCGCCACTCCGATCTCGGCCCGCTGCAATCTGTCGTGCAGGCCGGTTTCGGCGGCGGAGATCCGGTGGCGCGCGTGCAGGCGATCGATCAGGCTCCGCACCACCCGGCGCTTCGCCTTGAGATCGTGGACGTGGGGGAGCTCGAGGTCGAGAATTCCGAGGCCGACGTACATGCGATGCGATTCCGCAGTTCGAATCCGGCTTCCTCTCCGGAGGCTTCGCGCGGGGCAGGGGCCCGGCGCGGCCTCCCCGACGAGGGCCTAGTTGAGCGTCGGAGCGATCTCTTCCTTGGCGAAGGCCTCGATGATGTCGCCCGGTTTCATGTCCTGGAAACGATCGAGACCGATGCCGCAGTCGAAGCCGGCGCGGACTTCCGAAGCGTCGTCCTTGAAACGCTTGAGCGAGACGATCTTCCCTTCGACGACCACGCGCCCATCGCGGATCACCCGCACGGGGGCGGCTCGCGGGATGACGCCGTCGAGAACGTGGCAGCCGGCGATGGTCCCCACCTTGGGAACGCGATAGATCTCGCGGACCTCGGCGCGGCCCTTCGAGACTTCCTTGAAGGTCGGTTCGAGCAGCCCGACCATGGCGTTCCGGAGGTCGTCGAGCAGCTCGTAGATCACCGTGTAGAGGCGGATCTCCACCTGCTCCTTCTCGGCGAGCTCGACGGCGTTTCTCTCCGGCCGGATGTTGAACCCGACGATGATCGCCTTCGAGGCCGACGCGAGCAGAACGTCGTTGGTGGTGATCGCTCCGACGCCGCTATGGAGCACCGTGGTCTTCACCTTCGCCGTGCCGATCTTCTCGATCGCGTCCCGCAGCACTTCGAGGGAGCCCTGCACGTCGGCCTTGAGGACCACGGCCAGGTCCTTGACCTCGCCCTTCTCGATCTGGCTGAAGAGCTGCTGCAGCGAGAGCCGGGCGCCGGTGGGGACGAGGTCCTTCTTGCGCGTCTCCTGCTGGCGGAACTCGACGATGCTGCGCGCCTTCTGCTCGTCCGGGACGACCTGGAAGGTGTCGCCGGCCTCGGGAACGTCGGTGAATCCGGTGACCTCGGCGGCAGTCGCCGGGCCGGACTCGTTCGCGCGCTTGCCGCGATCGTCGCTCATCGAACGCACGCGGCCCCAGGTCGAGCCGGCGACGAAGACGTCGCCGACTTTGAGGGTGCCGTTCTGTACCAGGACGGTCGCGATGATGCCGCGGCCGGTCTCCTTGCGCGCTTCGAGCACGATGCCCTGACCGGCACGGTCGGGGTTCGCCTTCAGATCCTGGATGTCGGCGGTGAGCAGGATCATCTCGAGCAGCTCGTTGATGCCGTCACCCTTGATGGCGGAAACCGGCACGACGACGGTCTGGCCGCCCCAGTCCTCGGGTGCCAGGCCGCGGTCGGCGAGCTGCTGCTTGACGCGGTCGGGGTTGGCGTTGGACTTGTCGATCTTGTTGAGGGCCACCACGATCGGTACCCCGGCGGCGCGGGCATGGTCGATCGCTTCGGCGGTCTGCGGCATGACGCCGTCATCGGCGGCGACGACCAAGACGACGATGTCGGTGACGCGCGCTCCGCGCGCCCGCATCATGGTGAACGCCTCGTGACCGGGAGTGTCGAGGAAGACGATCTGCCGGTTGTTCACGTCCACGTGATAGGCGCCGATGTGCTGCGTGATGCCGCCGAATTCACCCTCGGTGATCTTCGAGGATCGGATCTTGTCGAGCAGCGACGTCTTGCCATGGTCGACGTGTCCCATGATCGTGACGACCGGAGCGCGCGATGCGAGCTTCTCGATGGCGCCCGAATCGGCCTCGGCCTTCGTCGGCGCCGTTGAAGACTGCACTTCCTGCTCGAAGGTCATGACCTTGGGCTCCAGACCGAACTCCTTCACCAGCTTGATGCCGAACTCGGGTTCGATGATGAAGTTGATGTTGGCCATGGTGCCGCGCTGCACGAGCAGGGCGATCAGATCCTTCGCCTTGACTTGCAGGCGGTCGGCGAAGTCGCGCAGGGTCATGCCCTCGGAGATGACCATCGGTCCATCCTCGAGGGTGCGACCGCTGCGGATCGTGTTGACTTCCGGGTCCTGGTCGCCGCGCGTTTCCTTGCGGCGCCGGCTGCGGGCCGCCTGCGAACCCGAAGGAACGACCGACTGGTCGACGACGTCCTCGATTTCGACGAGGGAGCCGCGCAGGCTCCGTATATCGGCAGTCTGGATCTCGATCGTGGTCTTGCGACCCTTCTTCGACTTCTTCTTGTCGCTGTCGGGACCGCGCTGGTCGCCGCGCTTCGAGCTGCCCGGCGAAGAGGGCGGCGGCGAGGAGGGCGGACGAGGTCCACCCGGACGACTGGGACCGCCCATCGGCGGGCGGGCGGCGCCACCGCCGGCGTAAGGCGGACGGGATCCGGGAGGGCCGCTCGGACGAGATCCGGGAGGGCCACCGGGACGCGATCCCGGCGGGCCACCGGGCCGGCTTCCGGGAGGGCCACCCGGGCGGCTGCTTCCGGGGGGGCCGCTCGGGCGATAGCCCGGGCGCGGCGGGGGAGGTGTCGGACGATACGGCTCGGTCGCGCGATGGACCAAAACGGCGCCGCGCACCGGGCGCGCCGCCGGACCGGCCGGGGCGCCGGGCGTGTGCGAGGCCAACGTCGCGGCCGTTCCTGCTCCGACCGGCTGCGCGGGTGTCGCGCTCGCCGTCGCCGCCGGCGATGTCGGACTCATCGGAGTCATTGGAGCCATCGAAGGCATCGAAGGCATCGAAGCCGCGGGAGCGGCCGGCGAAGCGGCAGCGGCCGCGGGCCGGGTCTCGCCGGAAGCCGCCGGTGCGGCGTCGGCGCCGATGCCCGGGGTACCCTCCGGGCCCGGCACTGTCGCGACGGGCGACGGCATCTGTGCCGTCGCTTCCGCGGCGGCGAAGGCCGCCAGCATCGGGTCGGCGGCAGCACCCGCTGCGCCCGGCAGGAGTTTGTCTCCCGAGCTCGCGGGCAGCGTCTTGATCTTGGGCTCGACCTTCTGGATCAGCGTGCGGGGTCGCGTCGGGCGCAGGGGCGGCAGGGCCGTCGTGCGACGGGCCGCGGGGGCTGGAGGAGCCGGTACTCCCGGGCGGCGCGCTGCCGCCGCGGCACCCTCCGGCGCCGAGTCGTCCATGATGACTTCGCGCGGCGAGGCCAGCTTCTTTCCGGCAAGGATCGCCTGCAGGATTTCGCTCTCTACTGCCGCTTCCTCACCCTCGACCCGAACTCCGATGGAACGCAGCTTGAACACCAGGTCCTGGTGTGACACGCCCATCATCGTCGCGAGGTCGGTGACCCGAATCTTTCCCATATGTTCCGTCGTTCTCCTGGCTGATCCTGCTTGACCGTCGGGGGCGCGAGAGGACTACTCGCGCTCGCCTTCCGGGGACTGCTCGGTGGCTGCATCCTGGGCTTCGTCTTCGACGACCTTGGCGCGGTCCTCGGACTCCTTGAAGGCACGCGACAGCGCCGCCATGAAGTCCTGGTCGTTCATCGAGGACGACGACTCCGCCGCCATCGGGCGCCCGGCTCCGAAAGGCTCGGCGGTCTCCGCGACCTGGGCCTTCTCTGCCTGCTCCTTGGCCCAGTTCAGGATCGAAACCGCGGTCTTCGGTCCGATGCCCTCCACCTCCTGCAGCATCTCCGGGGTGGCATCCACCAGCGACTGGACGGTGGTGAAGCCGGCGCCCTCCAGCAGGCCTGCCGTCCGCGGTCCGATACCCGGCACCGTGGTGAGGTCCAACGGGGCGTCGAGGTCGGGCGCGGCCGGCGTCTCGCCGAAGGCGTTCTGAAGCATGCGGGCGAGGGCTCCGGCGACCTCGTCCTTGACGTCGGATTCGCTCTTGATGTCGATGCGGCAGCCGATCAGCTCGGCGGCGAGGCGCACGTTCTGGCCGCGCTTGCCGATGGCGAGCGAGAGCTGTTCGTCCTCGACGATGACGTCGAGGTGCGGCAGCGCGCCGACGTGATGCACCGAGACGCGAGTGATCTTGGCGGGCGCGAGCGCGCTCTGGGCGAAGGTGACCAGGTCGTCGCTGTACTCGATGATGTCGATCTTCTCGCCGCGCAGCTCGCGGATGATCGACTGCACGCGGGAACCTTTCATGCCGACGCAGGCGCCGACCGGATCGACGTCCCGTTCGCGGCTGTAGACCGCGACCTTGGCGCGCTCGCCGGGAGCGCGCACGGCGGCCTTGATCATGACGGTGCCGTCGTAGATTTCGGGGACTTCCATCTCGAACAGCTTCACCAGGAGCCGCGGATCGGTGCGCGACAGGATGATCTGTGGTCCCTTCGGCTGCTTGTGGACCTCGACGATGACGCCGCGGATGCGCTCGCCCTGGCTGTAGCGCTCGTGGCGCGCCTGCTCGGAGCGCGGCACCACGGCCTCCGTACGGCCGAGGTCGACGATGATGTCGCCGCGCTCGAAGCGCTTGACGGTGCCGTTGACCACCTCGCCGGTGCGGTCGATGTATTCGTTGTAGACCTTTTCGCGCTCGGCTTCCCGCACCCGCTGATAGAGGACCTGCTTGGCGGATTGCGCGGCGATGCGACCGAGACCCTCGGTGGAGAGGGGGGTGAGAATCTCGTCTCCGGCCTGGGCGCCGGGCTTGTGCTCCTGGGCCTCATCCACCGTCCACTCGGCCGTCGCGTCCTCGACCACTTCGACGACCTTCTTCACCGTCCAGGCGTCGAACTTGCCGGTCTCCGGGTTCCAAGTGGCGCGAACGGGCTCCTTGATCCGGTGCTGCTTCTTGGCTGCCGAGGCCATCGCGTCTTCGAGCGCCTGGACCCAGCGCTCGTAGTCGATTTCCTTCTCGCGCGCGACCTGGCGCAGCACGTCTCCAAGATTGACTTCCGGGGTTGCCTGTGTCTGAGCCATACCGTCCTGTTCCTACTCCTCGATCACCAGCTTCGCGAGCTGGATGTCCTGCAATCTGAGCCGGATATCCGGCTTGCTTTCGATCTCGACCAACTCCACTTCGCCTGCCGTTTCGTCGAACCCGGCGAGCCGACCCACGATCGTGGCACGCTTACCCGTGGCGGGATCCACGAAACGGACACGTGCCCGTCGCCCCACGAAGCGCGCGAAGTCGCGCGGCCCGTAGAGCTCGCGATCCAGCCCGGGGGAGCTCACCTCGAGCGTGTACCTGCCGGGCCCGAAATTGCGCACGTCGAGCAACGCCGAGCTCAGCTTCGAGACCGTCTCGCAATCCTCGAGACGAACCCCTTCCTCGCGGTCGAGAATGAGGCGCAGAGTGCCGGCCTGGAACTCGACCTGCAGAAGCTCGCAGCCCTGAGCTGCAGCGATCTCGGCCAACTCTGCGCCGAGCTCGGGGTCGATCCCTTTTCCGGCCATCCCGTCCAATGCCTGCCGTACAACAAAAAAGGTGGGCTAATCGGCCCACCTCACAACCGTTAGGCAAGCTGTCGAGGGGCATGATAGCGCGGAGCTCGCGGGATGGCAAGTTACGGAGGCGCCGGGGTTTCCGCCGGGGTGCCTGGCGCAGTTGCGGTCCGTCGTGCTCCGGCGGGCGCGTCACTCTGGCGCCTCGGGGAGGGTCGGGAGCGCAGATTCGGGTCGCATCGCCCTGTTGCCGGGGGGCGGGATTCGGGCACGGCGATTGCTTTCACCTCTCGTGGCAGGTCAAACAGGACTCTTCCTCCAAGGAGAACACTTCATGTCGTCTTCCCCGCATCCGAGCCGAAACGTCACGACCTTTGGCTTGCTCTTCGGAGCCGTGATCTTCGGAATGGTGCTCGCCTCCGGCCTCGATCTTTCCGCGACGGGCGCGGCCGCACCGGTACCCGTGGCCGCCGACGCCGCCGCAGCACCCGCCGGGGAGGCCTCCGCACAGCTGCGCGGCGGGCCCTCCTACCTGCCTTCGTTCGCCGATCTGGCTGCCAAGGTGGTGCCGTCGGTGGTGGCGATCGAGGCCCAGACCATCGAGAAGGCCGATGCGCGGAGAATTCCCGGACACGGCGGTTCGCAGGATCCCTTCCAGTTCTTCTTCGGCCCACGCGGTGGCCAGCCGGAGGCGGACCCGAACCGCGAGTACCGCTCCGACTCTGGCGGCAGCGGCTTCGTCGTGAGCGCCGACGGCTACGTCGTCACCAACAATCACGTGATCGAGGGCGCGACCAAGTTGCGGGTGCGGCTCGAGGAGCGCTACTACGACGCGACGGTCAAGGGCACCGACCCGGCGACCGACCTGGCACTGTTGAAGATCGAGGCCGGGCGCCCACTGGCGTTCCTGCCGCTCGGCGACAGCGACCGGATGCGACAGGGTGACTACGTCATGGCAATCGGCAATCCGCTCCTCCTCGATCACACGGTGACCGTCGGCGTGGTGAGCGCCAAAGGGCGGTCGATCGGCCTGACCCGCGACAGCTCGTTCGAGAACTTCATCCAGACCGACGCCGCCATCAATCGGGGAAACTCGGGCGGCCCACTGGTCAACCTGGCCGGCGAAGTGATCGGTATCGCCACGGCGATGAACGGCGGCGCCGAGAACATCGGTTTCGCGGTGCCGGTCAGCACGCTCAAGGCGGTTCTGCCCCAGCTCAAGGAGAAGGGCAAGGTCAGCCGGGGCTATATCGGCGTGAACATCACCAACATCGACTTCGACCGCGCCCAGGCGTTCGGCCTGTCCGAGGCCGGCGGCGCCCTGGTGACCCAGGTCGTGGACGATTCCCCGGCGGCCAAGGCGGGCGTCGAGCACGGTGACGTCGTCCTGTCGGTGGACGGACGCAAGGTGAAGGAGACGCGCGACCTGATCGACTACGTCTCCGCCCAGGGTCCGGGCAAGAAGGTGGAGCTCGAGATCCTGCGCGACGGCAAGACCCTCCGGCGGACGGTGGAGCTCACCGAGCGCCAGGCCGATGCGGCCACGGAGACCGAGACCAAGGAAGACCCGGGCTCGCGCGGCTTCGGCTGGCTCGGGCTCGAGTACCAGGATCTGACTCCGGCCCTTCGTCAGAGCCTGGGGCTGGCCGGGACGGTCGAGGGCGTGATGGTGCGCGAAGTCTCCGCGACGAGCCCTCTTTACGACGAAGGCGTCGCCGAAGGCGATCTCATCCTCGAGGTCAACGGGCAACCGACGCCCAACGTCAAGGAGTTCGAGGCCCTGGTCGGCGGCGTTCCGTCAGGTTCTTTCCTGCGTCTCTACCTGCGCCGGATCAGCCGGCAGGCGCCGGGGGGCCGACCGGTGAACTACTTCGCGATCGTCCGGGTTCCCTGAACCGACCCGGCCGGGGGCCGGACCGCACCAGCAGGCAATCGACATCTCCGACGGGCCGGCTCGATCCTGAGCCGGCCCCGTTTTCGTTTGTTACACTGAAATCATGTGCGCAGCTGCGAAAGCCTCGATTCTCGTGGTGGATGACGAGGCCTCGATCCGCGAGAGCCTGCGGATGGTGCTCGAATTCGAGGGCTATCGCGTCGAGGAGGCCAGGAACGGGCTCGAAGCGCTGCAGAAGGTCCGCGAGCGCCCGCCGCAAGCCATTCTTCTCGACCTCCGGATGCCCGAGATGGACGGCGCCGAGACGCTGCGGGCTCTGCGGGAGCGCGGGTACGACATGCCGGTGCTGGTCGTTTCCGGCCACGCCGACGTCGCCACCGCCGTCGAGATGACCCGCCGCGGCGCCTTCGACTTCTTCGAGAAGCCGCTGCAGAGCGACCGTCTGCTGATCTCGGTCCGCAACGCCGTCGAGGCGCAGCGACTTGCGGACGGCAAGGACGGCGCCGCGGTCGGCGGCGACAGCTCGCGCCTGGTCGGTACGTCGCCCGCCATGCAGCGGCTGCGCGAGACGATCGAGCTGGCGGCGCCGACCGCCGCCACGGT
Source organism: Thermoanaerobaculia bacterium (assembly GCA_018057705.1). Classification (NCBI taxonomy): domain Bacteria; kingdom Pseudomonadati; phylum Acidobacteriota; class Thermoanaerobaculia; species Thermoanaerobaculia bacterium. The sequence goes on from JAGPDF010000021.1 coordinate 20,356, forward strand.
GCTGGTCACCGGGGAAAGCGGCACAGGAAAGGAGCTGGTGGCGCGGTCGATCCACGACTCGAGCTCACGCCGCGGGCAGGCCTTCGTGCAGGTGAACTGCGCGGCGATTCCGGAGGAGTTGATCGAATCGGAGCTCTTCGGACACGAGAAGGGAAGCTTCACCGGCGCGGTCCGCCGGCAGACGGGGAAGTTCGTCGCGGCGGACGGCGGCACGATCTTTCTCGACGAGGTCGGCGACATGTCGGCGCGGACGCAGGCGAAGGTCCTGCGGGTGCTCGAGAGCGGCGACGTCGAGCCGATCGGCGCCGACAAGGTCGTGCGGGTGAACGTCCGGGTCGTCGCAGCGACGAACCGCGTCCTCGAGGAGGACATCCGGTCCGGACGATTCCGCGAGGACCTGTTCTACCGCCTGAACGTCGTCCCCATCCGCACGCCGCCGCTGCGCGAACGGCTGGAGGACGTGCCGCTCCTGGTCGAACACTTCACGCGGCGCTTCTGCGAGGCGAACAACTACCGCCGCAAGCGCATCACCACGGAGGCGATGGAGGTGCTTCAGATGCTGCCCTTCAAAGGCAACGTGCGCGAGCTTCGCAACCTCGTCGAGCGCCTCCTGATCCTGACTCCGGGCGATGTGATCGGACGCGAGGCCGTGACCGCCGCCGCCGGAAGCGCGCGCGTCGAGCTCGGGCAGTCGTTCCGGGGCCTGAAGACGCTGCGCGAGTTCCGCGACCAGGCGGAGAAGCTCTTTCTCGTGCAGAAACTCGGCGACCACCAGTGGAACGTGACTCAGACCGCGCTCGCCATCGATACCCCACGCAGCAATCTCTACAAGAAGATGGAGCAGTATGAGATCCGACGAAGCGAGCCCCCCGTTGCAGCAGGCGATGACGAATAACGGCCTTCTCGGGGCCCTCGAGGCCTGTGGCGCTCTGCGGCGCGGGCACTTCCTGCTCTCCTCGGGCCTGCACTCGCCGGCCTATGTGCAGTGTGCCGTGCTGCTCGAGAGTCCCGCCCGTGCGGCTGCGGCCGGGGAGCAGATCGCCGACCGGCTGCGCACCCTGGTGCCGGATTCGGTGCTGGCGCCGGCGCTGGGCGGGGTGATCATCGGCTACGAAGTGGCCCGGGCCCTGGGGGTGCCGTTCCGATTCGCCGAGCGCGCCGGGGAGCGCCTCGCCCTGCGACGGGGTTTCGAGCTCTCCCCGGGCGAGCGGGTCGTGATCATCGAGGACGTCGTGACCACCGGCAAGTCGACGATCGAGACGGCGGCTCTCGCGGAAAGCGCCGGCGCCGTCGTCGTCGGAATCGGATCGATCATCGACCGGAGCGCCGGAAAACACGGATTCGCCGTGCCGTTCGCGGCGCTGCTGTCCCTGGATCTCCCCACCTACGACCCCGGCGCCTGCCCGCTCTGCCAGGACGGATCCGAGGCGATCAAGCCGGGAAGCCGGCCACAGGCATCCCCGACGAAGTAAGCGGCCGGCGAGGTTCGCCGAAGATCTGGTGCGGAATCGCTAGCGCAGGGCGCTGCGGTAGAGCTTGTCCACGCTCAGCCGGAGGGCCTCGAGGCGGCCGCTCGCGGCGGCCGCCTGGCCGGTGACTTTCAGCGGCCAGAGATTGTCCGTCGAGTCGTAGACCTCGATCTGGTAGGTACTCTTGCCGGCATCCCAGACTCCGGCGCGGTTCGGGCGGATTCCCCAACCCGAGGGCAGGTAGCTGCGGATCTCGACGTCGGTGAACGTCAGTCGGTTCGATTCGGCCATGATCCCGCAATCTTGTCGCAGAAACGCCTGCCGGCCAAGAGCTCGATTCCGGCGGTGGCGAGGGCCCTCGAGCGGCGTTTTGCGACTCTTCCCCCCGAATCCGCTTTCCGCCACTCCCCCCCGCTGGTAGCATCGCGCCGAGGGATGACATGGAAATCGAGCTCAACGAAGAGCAGGTGATGTTGCGCGACACGGTACGCCGCTTCGCGGCCGAGGTCGTGGCGCCGCGGGCGCGCGAGATCGACGCCAGCGGAGAGTTCCCGATCGCCTACTACCATCAGGCCGGAGAGCTCGGGCTCGCCGGCGTCTGCGTGCCGGAGGAGTTCGGCGGTGCCGGAATGGACATGGTCTCCTACTGCGTCGCGATCGAGGAGATCAGCCGGGTCTGCGCGTCGAGCGGCGTGATCCTGTCGGTCAACAACTCGCTGGTCTGCGATCCGCTGATGCGCTACGCGACCGACGAGCAGAAGCGCGAGTTCCTGACACCGCTCGCCGCCGGCAAGAAGCTGGGTTGCTTCGCGCTGACCGAGCCCGAGGCCGGGAGCGACGCCGCCGCCCTCAAGACGACGGCGAAGCGTGACGGCGAGGACTACATCCTCAACGGCAGCAAGGTCTTCATCACCAACGGTACCCACGCCGATACGGCTCTGGTTTTCGCCACCGTCGATCCGGCGCTGAAGCACCGCGGCATCACGGCTTTCATCGTCGAGATGGACAGTCCCGGGTTCAGCCGCGGTCACCACGAATACAAGCTCGGCGTGCAGGCCTCCGGGACGACGCAGCTCTACTTCGACAATCTCCGGGTGCCGGCGCGGCAGCGGCTGGCAGACGAGGGGAAGGGCTTCGGGGTGGCGATGTCGACGCTCGACGGCGGGCGCATCGGCATCGCGGCGCAGGCGGTCGGCATCGCCCAGGGAGCCTTCGAGGCCGCACTCAAGTACGCCAAGGAGCGCGAGCAGTTCGGGCATCCGATCGCCGACTTCCAGGCGATCCAGTTCTATCTCGCCGACATGGCGATGGAGCTCGACGCCGCGCGCCTCCTGGTCTACAAGGCGGCCTGGGCGAAAGAGAACACCAAGCGCTGCACCCTCGAAGCGGCGCAGGCCAAGCTCTTCGCCTCGGAGATGGCGCAACGGGTGACCAACAAGGCGCTGCAGATCCACGGCGGCTACGGCTACACCCGCGACTACGACGTTGAGCGCTTCTTCCGCGATGCCCGCATCACCGAGATTTACGAGGGAACCAGCGAAATCCAGAAGCTGGTCATTGCCGACTCGATCCTCAAGGGGGGCTGACTCCCTTGACGGTCGACTTCTCTTTCTCGGAGGAGCAGGACCTTCTGCGCCAGGAGATCCGCCGGTTCGCCGTCGAACGGATCCTCCCCGGCGTCGGCGAGCGGGACCGTACCCATACCTTCCCGGCGGAGCTGCTGCGCGAGGTGGGGGAGATGGGCCTCCTCGGAATGCTCGTCGAGGACCGCTACGGCGGGACGGGCTTCGACCCGCTCTCCTACTGCCTCGCCGTCGAGGAGATCTCGCGCATCTGCCCGTCGATCGGCGTCACGATGAGCGTCTCGAACTCCGTCTGCTGCTGGCCGATCGCGAAGTTCGGCAGCGAGGAGATCAAGGAGCGGTTCCTGCCGGACCTTGCGAGCGGACGCAAGCTCGGGGGCTTCTGCCTGACCGAAGCCGGTTCGGGAAGCGACGCCGGAGCGATGCTCTCGACCGCCCGGCGGGACGGAAACGACTACGTTCTCGATGGCGCCAAGGTCTGGATCACCAACGCCGGAGTCGCCGGGACCTTCGTCGTCATGGCGAAAACCGAGCCGCAGGCCGGGAAGCGCGGCATCTCGGCATTCGTCGTCGATGCCGCCTCGCCCGGCATCCAGATCGGCCGGCCGGAAGCGAAGCTGGGCCTGCGCGCTTCGGTGACGGCGGCGGTGACCTTCACCGAGTGCCGGGTTCCCGCCCGCCAGCTCCTCGGCGCCGAGGGCAGTGGCTTCAAGATCGCCCTCGCGACGCTCGACCACTCGCGCCTGGGAATCGCGGCGCAGGCGGTGGGCATGCACCAGCGCGCCCTCGAGCTCGCCGTCGCCTACGCGCAAGAGCGGGTGCAGTTCGGCATCGCCATCTCGGGGCACCAGGCGATCCAGTTCCAGCTCGCGCGCATGGCGACCGAGCTCGCCGCGTCGCGCGCGCTCCTCTGGCACGCCGCGGCCTCCGAGAAGAGCTCGGAGGCCGGGCGGCTGGCGGCGGAGGCCAAGGCCTACGCCAGCGAAGCCGCCAACCGGGCCGTCTGGGACGCCCTGCAGATCCACGGTGGCAACGGCTGCAGCGAGGAGTACGAGATCGCCCGGCTCTACCGCGATGTCCGGGTGACGACGATCTACGAAGGCACGAGCGAGATGCAGCGTCTCGTGATCGCCCGGCACCTGCTGGGCACGTGAGCCGAAAGCCGGGTCCGGCAGCGGCTGCCGGAGAGTCTCCGGCGCCGCGCCTTCGTCCGAAGGTTCTGGCGATCGTGCTCAACTACAACGGTCGCGAGATGACGCTCGCCACGGTCGCGAGCCTCCTCGCGCTCGACTACCCCGAGCTCGGCATCCTGGTCGTCGACAACGGCTCGACGGACGGCTCCGACGCCGCCGTCGCGGCGGCCTTCCCGGCCGTGCGGCGGCTGCGCACGGCGGAGAATCTGGGCATCTCCGGGGGGCTGAATCTCGGTTTCCGGGTCGGTCTCGCCGAGGGCTGGGACTTCCTGATGCCGATGAACAACGACATCGAAGTGGCGCCGGACCTCCTGCGCGAGCTCGTCGCCGCAGCCGCCGACGATCCGACGATCGGCTGCGCGGGGCCGAAGTGCTTCTACTTCTTCGGCGACCGCAACCGGATCTGGTCGGCTGGCGGGACCCTCCGGTTCCGCGAGTCGGTGACCCGCGAACGGGGCATGGGGGAGCTCGATCGTGGCCGCTTCGACCGCGACGGCGAGGTCGACTACGTCAACGGGGCCCTGATGCTGATCCGCCGCGAGGCGATGCTCGCCACGGGTCTCTGGGATCCCGTCTACCATGTCTCGGTCGAGGACGCCGACTGGTGCGTGCGCATGAAGCGGGCCGGGTTCCGCTGTTGGTACGCCCACCGGGCGCGCCTCTGGCACATGGTCTCGCCGACCACCGGAGGGTACACGGCAGGGCGGACCTTCCGCACCGGCCGCTCGACGGCGATCTTCGTGCGCAAGTACGCCGGCCTGGCCGGCTGGGCGGGATTCCTCTTCTGGACCGCGGTGGCGATTCCAGCCGCGCTGCTGCGCGAGTTGCCGCGCCGGAACGCCGCCGCTGTCGTGGCGAAGTTCCGCGGCGTGCTCGCGGGGCTTCGCGCCCCGCTGCCGGACCCCCCGGAAGCCTGAGACGGGCGATCCTCCCGCCCGGGCCGGAATTGCCCGGCTGAGCGCCCGGAGCCTTATACTCACTCGTCCGCAGGAACCGAGGAGAACCCGATCATGTCCGTCAAGGAACCCCCACAGGAAGCCTCCCCAGTCGGCTCCGGCGCCGCGGCGACCCCCCTCCGCGAGGAGATCCGCGCGCGCGCCCAGGCAGCCCGTGAGCGCTGGCAGGCGGCTCGCGATCGGGAAACCGGCGCCCGCAAGCCCTGGAAGAAGGACTTCACGACGGTCTCCGGCCAGGCGGTTCCCGAGCTCGTGACGGCCGACCAGTCGGTGAGTGACCCCGTCGAGGGGATCGGGGTGCCGGGAGAGTTCCCGTACGTCCGCGGCATTCATCCGACCGGCTACCGCGGCAAGCTCTGGACGATGCGCCAGTTCGCCGGCTTCGGCTCGGCGGCCGACACCAACCAGCGCTTCAAGTACCTCCTCTCGCAGGGGCAGACGGGGCTGTCGGTCGCCTTTCATCTTCCGACCCTCTACGGCTACGACTCCGACCACAAGATGGCGGCGGGCGAGGTCGGCAAATGCGGTGTCGCGATCGATTCGCTGGCCGACATGGAGGCCCTCTTCGACGGCATCCCGCTCGGCGAGGTCACCACCTCGATGACCATCAACTCGACCGCGCCGATTCTCTTCGCGATGTACCTGGCGGTGGCGGAGAAGCAGGGCGTGGACATCGCCGACCGGGTGTCGGGCACTCTGCAGAACGACATCCTCAAGGAGTACATCGCGCAGAAGGAGTACATCTATCCGCCGCGGCCTTCGATGCGGTTGATCACCGACCAGTTCTCGTTCGCCGCGCGCGAAGTCCCGAAGTGGAACACGATCTCGATCTCTGGCTACCACATCCGCGAGGCCGGATCGACCGCGCTGCAGGAGCTGGCCTTCACCCTGCGCGACGGCATGGAGTACGTCGAATACGGCGTCCGCGCCGGTCTCGACGTCGACGCCTTCGCGCCGCGCCTCTCGTTCTTCTTCAACAGCCACAACGACTTCTTCGAAGAGATCGCGAAGTTCCGCGCGGCACGAAAGGTCTGGGCCACGGTGATGCGCGACCGCTACGGGGCGAAGAATCCGCGCAGCTGGATGTGCCGGTTCCACACCCAGACTGCCGGCTGTTCGCTCACCGCCCAGCAGCCGGTGAACAACGTGGTGCGCACCGCCTTGCAGGCTTTGGCCGCCGTTCTCGGCGGGACGCAGTCGCTCCACACCAACGCGCTCGACGAGACGCTGGCATTGCCGACCGAGGAGAACGCGCGGATCGCGCTGCGTACGCAGCAGATCCTGGCGCACGAGTCGGGGGTCATCAACACGGTCGATCCGCTCGGCGGCAGCTGGTTCGTCGAGGAGATGACGCGCGCCATGGTGGACGGCGCCTTCGATTACTTCCGCCGGATCGACGAGCTCGGCGGCATGGTCGAGGCGATCGAGGCGGGTTTCCCGCAGCGCGAGATCATGGACGCGGCCTTCGCCTACCAGCGCGCGGTGGAGAAGCGGGAGAAACTGGTGGTGGGCATGAACGCCTTCGTGGTGGAGAACGAGACGCCGATGGACACGCTCTACATCTCGGACGAGCTCGCGGAGATTCAGGTCGCTGCACTCGACCAGGTCAAGGCGAAACGCGACGGTGGGGCAGTGGCGCGCACGCTGGACGCCCTGCGATTCGGCGCCCAGGGCGATGCGAACACGATGCCACTGATCCTCGACTGCGTGAAGAGCTACTGCACCGTGGGCGAGATCAGCGACGCCATGCGCGACGTCTTCGGCACCTACGAAGAGCCGGCGGTTTTCTGAGGGCGCGATGAGCTCGCTCCTGCCGACGGTTCGCGGACTGATCGCCTACACCATCTGGGCCGACCGCACGGTGCTCGCGGAGTTGGGCAGCGTGCGTGCCGAAGACCTGACGCGCGAGACCGGGACGAGTTTCGGCTCGGTGCTCGGGACGATGGCCCACATCCTCGGCTCCGAGCAGCTCTGGCTCTCCCGATTCCTGGGAATTCCGCTCGGGCGCGTCCCGAGCATCGACGACTTCCCGACACTCGAAGCGCTCAGGGCAACGTACGAGGACTTCTGGCCGCAGATGGAGTTCTTCCTCGCCTCGCTGGCCGAGGAACAGCTCGACCAGGAGTTCACCTGGACGAACCTGGCGGGCGAGACGCACACAGCACCCTTCCGGCAGGTCCTGCTGCATTTCGTGAATCACGCAACCTACCACCGCGGGCAGGTGGTCAGTCTGCTGCGGCAGTTGGGCTATATCCCGCCGCATACCGATCTTGTCTATTTTCGGGGTGCCTTCTGACGCCGAGACCCGGGCAGCTCAGCGCCCTCCTCGCCAGTCTCGCCTGCCTCGCCAGCCTCGCTTGCCCGGGCCCCAGGGCCGAGACGCGCAGCGCGCGGCTCCTCGATCCCGGCTGGGTTCCCGAAGTCACCTGGCCCGCGGGGGTCGTGCTGCCGGAGTCGGGCCTGCGCCCTGGGGACGACCTTGCGACCGTCGATCCGGCCGGTCCCGCCCATGTAGCCCGGGTGCGGCTCGGCGAGGTCTTCACGCGCGAGGAGCGCCTGGCGCTCGTCGCTCCTCCCGGCTCGGTCTACCGCTACACGATGACGGTACCGGCCGCCGGGCGCCTGCGATTCGGACTGGGGGTCCTCGACAGTGCGGCGAAGGGTGGAGCCGTGCAGATGCAGGTCCGGATCGGAAAGCGCGGGGCCGTCGCCGAACCGATTCTCGACCGCAAAGTCGCCGCCGAAGTCCCCGGACGCTGGCACGACGAGGAGCTCGACCTCGCCGCCTGGGGTGGCCAGGAGGTCACGCTCGAGCTCGCGGCGCTTGCGGGCGCTTCCGAAGGCCTCTTAGGCGCCTGGTCGTCGCCTCTCCTCTCGGTCGGCTCGTCCGCTGGCGGGCAGAACTCCGGCACGGTAGGCGGTGTCGGCGGCGGCTCCGGTGCGAAGCGCCCCAACATCGTCTGGATCAGCCTCGACACGCTGCGTGCCGACCACCTCGGCACCTATGGCTACGAGCGTCCGACCTCGCCCAATCTCGATGCTTTCGCCGCTCGCAGCTTGCGTTTCGACTGGGCGATCAGCCAGGCGCCGTGGACGCGCCCGTCGCACCGTTCGATGCTCACCGGCGTCTACCCGGCGTCGCGCGGCGGGCTCGACTCGCCGATGATCGGCGAGGTGCTCTACCGTGCCGGCTACCAGACCTTCGCCGTCACCGGTGGGGGACAGGTCGACTCGACGCTCGGCTTCGATCGCGGTTTCGAGATCTACCGGGTCGACGACTGGATCCACCAGCCGAGCCGGATCGTCGAGTGGGTCCGGTCGCGCTCCGAGCGGCCCTATTTCCTGTTCCTGCACTGCTACGAAACCCATGAACCCTATACCCACACGCGCTTCGCCGAAGGGATGCCGTCGGGGCGGCTGGCGGGCGAGTTCTCCAAGGAGATCTGGAACCGGCTCCGCAAGCGCTTCTCCGAGGAGGAGATGCGCTACGCCGAAGCGCTCTACGACGGCGACATCGCCTACACCGACGCCCGGATCGGAGAGTTCTTCTCCGGCTTCGAGGGCGCCGGCGAACTCGCGGATTCCATCATCATCGTGACCAGCGATCACGGCGAGCAGTTCTGGGAACACGGCTCCTGGGGGCATGGGCAGAACCTGCACGACCACCAGATCCACGTTCCGCTGCTGGTCTTCCTGCCCGAGTCGGTGAAAGCGGAGCTGGCCCTGAAGAGCCGCGGCAAGGGGAAGGGCCAGCCGGTGACGCAGGGCGCGATCGAGGACCAGGTCGAGCTCATCGACCTCTATCCGACGCTGCTCGAGCTCATCGGGGTCGGGATGGACGGCCCGGTGAACGGGCGTAGCCTCGTCTCCGTGCTGGCGGGGCAGGGTTCCCTCCCCGACCGCGAGGCCTTCGCCGAGCACACCAACATCAAGGAGAACGAGCAAAAGGCGTTGCGCACGCCGCGCTACAAGTTCATGGTCTCGATTCCGCGCAAGTCCTCCGCTGCCACCGGCGAGAGCTACGAGCTCTTCGACCTCAAGCGCGATCCAGGCGAGCAGAAGAACCTGGCGCCGGGCCTCCCTGCGAAGGTGGTCGAGCTGCGCGCCAAGCTCGGCCGGATCATGGACGGAAGCGATACCGCCCGGGACGAAGAGGTTCCGGCCGACATCGACGAGGCCCTGCGGGAGCAGCTCAAGGCGCTGGGATACATCGGCAACTGACGCCCCCTAAATTCCGATTCCCCTGTTAGAATCAAGCGGATGGCCGACATGAGCAGACGAATCCTGATCGCCAAGCCCGGCTTGGACGGGCACGACCGCGGCGCCAAAGTGGTGGCCCGCGCCCTCCGCGACGCCGGTTTCGAAGTGATCTACACCGGCCTGCGCCAGACCCCTGAGCAGATCGCTTCCGCCGCCGTGCAGGAAGATGTCGATGCGGTCGGACTCTCGATTCTCTCCGGAGCGCACAACCGGCTCCTGCCCGAGATCACCCGTCTGCTGCGCGAGGCCGGAGCTCCCGAGATGCTGGTGTTCGCGGGCGGCATCATTCCCGATCGCGATGTCGCGGCGTTGAAGCAGGCAGGAATCGACCAGATCTTTCTTCCGGGGACCAACACCGGCGATATTGTGAAGTATCTCGAACAGCGCCTCGTTCGAGCCTGAACAGAGGGTCTCCCGCAGCATGGGCCAGGCGCCCCGGGAGCGACTCGGAGGAGCAATGACGAAGACGATTCTCCTGGCAGACGACAGTGTCACCATCCAGAAGGTGGTCGAACTGACCTTTATGGACGAGGACTTTCACGTCACTGCGGTGTCGAACGGAGCGGAGGCGATCGCGCGCCTCGGCGAGACCCGGCCGGATGTGGTCATCACGGACGTGCACATGCCGGGTGCCAACGGTTTCGAGGTCTGCAGGCGCTCGAAGGAGCTCTATCCCGCGGTGCCCGTGCTGCTGCTCGTCGGCACGTTCGAGGGCTTCGACGCCGACGAGGCGGTGCGCTGTGGAGCCGATGGCCACCTGAAGAAGCCGTTCGATTCCCAGGAGCTGATGCGTCGCGTGCGTGAGCTGGCCTCGGCGCCCTCCCGTTCCGTGCCGGTTCCTCCGGCGACGCCCGACTTCGCGTCGTTCGCGGTCCCCGCGGAGGCTGCGGTTTCGGCGACGGGGTCGGCATCGGACGCCGCGCCAGAACTGGCCGCCGACGACATCTATGCCCTGCCGACGCCCGCGGAGGATCTCTGGGAGCCGATCGCGGAAGAGATCCCGGTGCAGGACTCGCCCGGCATGTACGCCCCCGCGGAGTCCCTCGCGGACACGGCCACCCGTTTCGTCGCCGTGCAGAGCACGCCGGAGGCGCTCCCACCCGGGGTTTCGTCCTACTTCGAGGCGGCCGAGCCGGCGGGCGCCGCGTTGGCGCCGGTGGCAGCCGCGGGAGCCGCGCTCTCGGACGCCGACATCGATCGAATCGCCCGCAGGATGGTCGAGTTGGTCGGGGACAAGGCGGTGCGGGACGTCGCCTGGGAGGTCGTCCCCGACCTCGCCGAAGTGCTCCTGAAGAGCCGCATTCGCGAACTGGAATCTTCTATCGACTAGTTTTCCGGGCCGGCGCTCTCTCTGCGGAGACGAGCCTTGCCGGCCGGCCCGTTTCCGGCGTCCTCGACCGGTCGCCTCATGAGGACGACTCCGATCAGCGAGATGGACAAACGTTTCGATCCGAAGAGCTACGAAAGCCGCTGGCAGGAGGAGTGGGCGGCCAGGGGCTACTTCACCTGCATCGTTCCGGCGGAGCCTCGCGACGCCGACGCGGCAGAGCCCTACTGCATCATGATTCCGCCGCCGAACATCACCGGCAAGCTCCATATGGGGCATGCGCTGCAGTCGACCCTGCAGGATCTGCTCACGCGCTGGCGGCGCATGCAGGGCCGGAACTCTCTCTGGCTGCCAGGGACGGACCATGCCGGCATCGCCACCCAGTTGATGGTCGAACGCGACCTGGCGAAAGAGGGCAAATCCCGCCACGACCTCGGACGCGAAGCCTTCCTCGAACGGGTCTGGGCCTGGAAGGAGCAGTATCAGGGGAACATCCGCCGTCAGCTCGACCTCCTCGGCGCGTCGTGCGACTGGACCCGCGAGCGCTTCACGCTCGACGAGGGTCTCTCGGTGGCCGTCCGCGAGGCTTTCGTGCGGCTGTTCGAAGAGGGGCGGATCACTCGCGGCGAGTATCTCGTGAACTGGTCCACCGGGCTGGATACCGCGATCTCCGATCTCGAAGTCGAGATGCGGCAGGTCAAGGACAAGCTCTGGAAGATCGCCTATCCGATCGCGGGCAGCAGCGAGCGCGTCGTCGTCGCGACGACCCGCCCCGAGACTCTGCTCGGCGACACCGCCCTCGCGGTGCACCCCGAAGACGACCGCTACCGGCATCTCCTCGGGAAGCGCGCCGTCGTCCCGGTCGCGGGGCGGGAGATTCCGTTCGTCGCCGACGAGTCGGTCGAACGCGACTTCGGCACCGGTGTGGTCAAGGTCACGCCGTACCACGACCTCGCCGACTTCGAGACCGGCCGCCGCCACGGCCTGCCCGGCATCCAGGTCATCGATCGCAAGGGGCGCATGACCGCAGCGGCGGGCGAGGACTTCGCCGGCCTCGAGGTCGACGCGGCACGCGAGCTCCTGCTCGCAAGACTTCGCGAGTCGGGACTGCTCGTGCACGAAGAGGACTACGTCCACAACGTCGGCTTCTGCCAGCGCAGCGGCGTGCGTGTTCAGCCGCTCATGTCGACGCAGTGGTTCTGCGACGTCTCGTCGATGGCTGCCGAGGCGCTCGCGGCGCAGAACGACGGCCGCCTCGAGCTCGTTCCGGCGTCGTGGGGAAAGACCTGGGAGCACTGGCTGGCGAATATCCGGCCGTGGTGCATCTCGCGGCAGCTGTGGTGGGGCCATCAGATTCCGGCCTGGTACGACGAGGCGGGAAACTGCTTCGTCGCCCGCAGCCGCGAAGCGGCCGTGGCCCAGGCTGGCCACGACCGGCTCACCCAGGATGCCGACGTTCTCGACACCTGGTTCTCGTCCGCGCTCTGGCCGTTCTCGACTCTCGGCTGGCCCGAGAAGAGCGCCGACCTCGACTACTACTATCCGACTTCGGTGCTGGTCACCGGGTTCGACATCCTGTTCTTCTGGGTGGCGCGCATGGTGATGATGGGACTTCACTTCACCGGCGCGAGCCCGTTCGCGCGCGTCCACCTGACCGGTCTCGTCCGCGACGCCGAAGGCGTCAAGATGTCGAAGACCAAAGGCAACGTCCTCGACCCCGAGGACCTCGTGCAGGAATACGGCGCCGACGCGGTGCGATTCACGCTCGCGTTGCTCGACAGCCCCGGCCGTGACATTCCGCTCGACCCCGAGCGCATGGCCGGCTACCGCGCCTTCGGCAACAAGATCTGGAACGCCACCCGCTTCGCGCTCTCCAAGGTCGGCGAGGCGCGGATTCCGGAGACGATCGACTTCGCGGAGCTCGCCCTGCCCGAGCGCTGGATCCTCTCGCGGCTCTCCGAGACCGCGCAGGCGGTCAGTCGGCATCTCGAGGAGTTCCGCTTCGACCTCGCCTGTTCCGCTCTCTACTCCTTCTTCTGGAGCGATTTCTGCGACTGGTACATCGAGATGGCGAAGCCGGGCTGCGATCCGGGAAGCGAAAGGCGGCTGGTAAAGGAAGTGCTTCTGCTGACGCTCGATCGGTCGCTGCGACTTCTGCACCCGGCGATGCCCTTCCTGACGGAAGAGCTGTGGCAGAGGTTGCCCGGCCACGAGGCCATCCACCCGCAGACCATCTGTCTGGCGGCCTTCCCTGCGAACGAGCCCGACTGGGTCCTGTCCGCAGAGGACGAAGTTCTGATGAAGCTGTTCCAGGAGACGGTGACGATTCTCCGCAACGAGCGCGCCGACCGCAAGCTGACCCATCGGGTCAAGGCGGATCTGTATCTGCAGCCGGCCGCGGCGGGGGCCGCGACAGGCGCAATCGCAGGCCTGCGCTTTCTGGCCTCGGAGGACGTCCAGCGGCTGCTCTCGACGATCGCCGGAGTGCGGCGGGTGCTCGTCGAGCCGGCGCCGTCGGGCGCGATGAACAAGAGCGTCAGGGAAGGCGTCGAGATCACGTCGGTGTTCGATATCCCCGCGGAGTCGGTCGATCTGGGCAAACTCCGGCTCGCGCTCGCCGTTTGTGAGGACAACATCGCCAAGGTCCGGGCACGGCTCGAGAGCGCGGACTTCGCGTCCAAGGCGCCGGCCGCCGTCGTCGACGGCGCACGCAAGAACCTGGACACCCTGGAGCTCGAACGCGCGCGTCTGCGAGCCGCTCTCGGGCTGGACCGCGACCCGGGCTGACTTGGAAACCGGGCGTCCAGCCGTGACCGTGGAGGAGCTCTGCCAGGAGTGGAAGCGCGGGCTCGGTGGTGCATCCGGCTCGCCGCTCAATGGCCTCTTCCTGTCCCGGGTCGACTCGACACAGCGGCTGGCGCGGACGCTCCTCGACCAGTGCGTGCACGAAGACGAAGGCCCGCTGCCGTTCGTCGTGGCGGCACTCGAGCAATCGGCGGGGCGCGGGCGGCAGGGCAGGGAGTGGCGGAGCCCTCCGGGAAGCGGCCTCTATGCCAGCCTGGTGATCCCGGTCCCGGGAGGCGATCGCCTGCAGGAGCTTCCGATCCGGTCGGCGGCGGCGCTCGCGGAATTCGCGAGCGCGAGGATCCAGGGTGAGTGCCGGATCAAGTGGCCCAACGATCTCGTCGTCGGTCGCCACAAGCTCGGAGGGATCCTCGTCGACGCGGTGACTCCGCCGAGTCCGGCCGAGTCCTGGGCGATCATCGGTTTCGGTCTCAACTACCGGACTCCCGCGAGAGCGTTGGTGCCGGACGCCACCTCAGTGTTCGAAGAGGCCGTTCGCGGTCGCATCGAGGCGCCGCCCTTCGCGCGCTGGGTGGTCGAGGGCGTGAGCGCGGTCTGGGAGGCGGTGACGAGCGCCGAGGGAGACTGGGCGGAGCGCTTCGCGCGCCTTTCCGCTCATCGTGCTGGCGACACGATCCGGTTCAGGCTCGACGGGAAAGAAGTGGAAGGGACTTTCGGCGGCTTCGACGAGCACGGCTTCCTGCGGCTCGAGACCGCTTCTGGAGTGCGCCGGATTCGATCCGGGGAGATCTATTCGTGGTGAGCGTCCGCCAGTCTGCCGGAGTTCTCGTCGTCGTCGATGTCGGCAACACCAATACGGTCTTCGGCGTCTACCGGGGCGACGATCTGGTGGCGAATTTCCGCCTCTCGACCGACACCGAGCGCACCGCGGATGAATATGGCGCCATGCTGCTGCCGCTCTTCGGCCGGGCCGGCATCGATCCGGCCTCCGCTTCGGCGGTGATCGTCTCGTCCGTGGTGCCACCGCTCAACACCACCCTGACTCGGCTCTCCGCGGAGTTCTTCGGCCGCCCGCCGCTCTACGTCGAGCCGGGGATCCGCACCGGCATGCCGATCCGCTACGACAACCCGGCGGAGGTCGGCGCCGACCGCATCGTCAACGCCGTGGCGGCGCGAGAGCTCTATGGGGCGCCCGTCGTCGTGGTCGACTTCGGAACCGCGACGACATTCGACCTCGTGAACGCCGCCGGAGAGTACTCGGGCGGGATCATCGCGCCTGGAATCCTGATCTCGGCCGAAGCACTCTTCGCTCATGCCTCGCGCCTCTACCGCGTCGATGTGCGGCGGCCGACGGAGCTCATCGGCCGCAACACCGCCGGCGCCATGCAGGCCGGAATCTACTTCGGCTACATCGGCCTGGTCGACGGCATTCTCGAGCGCCTCCAGCACGAGATTCCGGGCCTCCGCGAGATCGTCGCCACCGGCGGTCAGGCGGAGCTCATCGCCTCCGGGTCGCGCTTCATCCGCAAGACCGAGCCGCTGCTGACGATGATCGGCCTGAAGCTGATCTATGAACGCAACCGCGCCTGACGATCTTCCCTCGCCCGAGGATCACGCCTATTTCCTGAAGATCGAGCGTACCTTCCTGGGTCTGCGGAAGAAGGCGGCCCTGCTCACTCCGGCTGACTGGCAGGAGGCCCAGGGGTGGCACCGGCAGGGAATCCCGGCGGCACTCATCCAGGACGTGATGGAGAAGCTCTTCGAGCGCCAGGCGGCCCGAAAGGGCCGGACGATCTCGGGCCTGCGCTATTTCCGTGCGGCAGTCGAGGCTGCCTGGGAGGAGCTCTCGGCGCTCAAGGCGGGCGGTCGCGCCGAAGAGGCCGTCGCGCTGCCCGTCGAAGCCCGACTCGCCAACCTGGCTGGGAGCTTGCCCCGGGCGCTGCCATTGCGGCCGCGCTGGGCGGCGGCGCTCGCCGATCTCGCGGCCCGCGGTGGACCGGCGAGCGAGGTCGAAGAGGCCCTGCGCGCGCTCGATGCCGAGCTGCTCCAGGCGCTCGAAGCCAGCCTCCGCCCCGCCGGAAGCAAAGCGCTCGCCGACCAGGTCGAGCAGGCTCTCATCCGGCTGCGCGGGCGTCTGGCGGAGGACGAGATCGCCATCGCCAGCGCGCGGGTCATGGAGCAGTCGCTGCGCCGGCACTTCGAGGTGGCGGTGCTGTCGCTGTTCTCCCCCGAGGCGCAGGCCGAGAGCGCGGCGCCCGGGCCGCCGGACCTGCCGGCACCGCTCGCTGCGAAAGATAGCGGAGGCTGATTCCGTCTTTACGGAATGTGAAATCGGCGCACGCTCCGGCGGCCGTCCCTGCCCTCATCTTCCTCGCTGCGCTTTCTGCCGGGGGGCTGCTCGAATCCTCTCCCGTCGGGGCTCTGGTGGCCGGTGGCGCCCTCTCGGCCGCGCTCCGCGGGCGCGCCGGCGTCCGGCTGGCGGCTCTCTTCCTCGGGCTCCTGGTCGCCCGGCTCCAGCCCGACTCCCGGCTCGAGGCTTTCGATCCGACGCGTCCGGCGGAGGTCTCCGGCTGGGTTGCGGGCGATTGGCGGGAGGAGCCCGGAGGGGCGAGTGCGCCGCTGCGGCTCGACCTCGTTCGCCAGGGGATGCGGCTTTGGATCACGCCCCCTCCAGCCCGTCTGGAGGTCGCGAGCAGCATGGTTCGTCCGCCGGCCGGGAGCCGCGTCCGGGCGCGCGGCCACCTGACGCGGTCGCCGGGCTTCGCGAACGCCCATGGGATCGCCCCCGGGCCTTTTCGCCTGCGGGTCAAGTCGAACCGGCTCCTCGATGTGGAGTGCTCGCCGGCGCTGCCGCAGCGCGCGCTCCACCGGCTGCGCGCCATGGTGGCGCGACCGCTCGCCGAGGGCGCTCGCCGCCACCCGGGACTGGCCTATGCCCGGGGACTGCTGCTGGGCGACCTCGAGAGCGTCGCGGCGAGCGAGCGACTGGCGTTCCGGCGCTCGGGTCTCGCGCATCTGCTCGCGGTCTCCGGGATGAACGTGGCCCTGGTCGCCGGCGTCGCGGCGGCGCTCGCCTCCTTCTGCGGCCGGCGCCTTCGTCTCGGCCTCGTGGCTTCGGCGGTGCTCCTGCACCTCGCCCTGGTCGGGCCGGTGCCCTCGCTGCTGCGCGCGACCCTGATGACCGCTGCGGCCCTGCTCGGACTCATTCTCGAGCGGCGGGCTCTCGCCCTGCAGTCGCTCGCCATCGCCGCCACCGCGATGGCTGCTTTCGATCCGCCGCTGGTGCGGAATCTGGGCTTCGGCCTCTCCTGCTCGGCCACTTTTGGTCTGGTGGTGCTCGCTCCGGCGGTGCTGCGCGGATGGGAGGCCGGAAGGCAGCCGGTGGCGATGGCGCTCGCGGTCTCCTGGTCGGCGCAGGCCGCGACCCTGCCTTGGTCGCTCTCGACTTTTGCGTATCTCACGCCGGCCGCTCCGCTGCTCAACCTCCTCGCCGTGCCGCTTGCCGGTCTGTTGCTGGTCGGGGCCCTCGCCTGGATCGCGCTCGCGCTGCTGTTTCCGGTGGCGAGCGACATTGCCGCCGTGCCCCTCGATTGGCTCGCTGAGCCCTTTCATTGGCTGCCGGCGCTGCCGGCATCGCCCTGGATCTGCCTCCCCGTGACACCTTCGTGGGGGCTCGGGCTGGCGCTGGCGGTGCTCGCCATGCTCGCCGGGAGCAGCCCGCGCTCGGCGCGCCGCGCGCTCCTCGGCGGTCTGCTGCTCGCCGCCCGGCCCCAGAGCCGGGTCGAGTATTCGACCGGGGTCGAATGGGTCGTAGCGGATGTCGGGCAAGGCGACGGCTCGCTGCTGCGTCGCGGACCGACCAACGTCCTCATCGACGGGGGTGGGGGCTCCGGGCGCCGTCCGCACAGTGGCGGCGGGCGGGACTTCGCAGCCCAGATCTGGCTGCCGCTCCTCGCAGCGCGGGGTGTCGGGCGGCTCGACGCCGTGGTCGTCACTCATGGCGACAGCGATCACTGCGGCGGGTTGATCGATGTCGCGAGCTACGTTCCGATCCGCGAGGTCTGGGCCTCGCCCGAGCTCCGCGACCAGGGCTGTGTGCGGGAGATTCTCGAGCTCTCGCGAGCGCACTTCCGGGGACTCGGAGCCGGAGACGCGGTGGCCGTCGGTGAGCTGCGCTTCCATGTCCTCGGTCCGCAGCGGGGAGGTTCCGGCAACGACAACGATCGCTCGCTGGTGCTCGCTGTCGAGGCGGAGGGCCGCCGCCTGCTGTTCACCGGCGATGTCGAACGCCGCGCCGAGCTCGCGCTCGTCTCCCGCGATCCCGAAGCCTTGCGTTGCGACCTTCTGAAGGTCGCCCACCACGGATCCGCGACCTCCTCCAGCGCTGCCTTCCTGGCGGCCGCCCGCCCCCGGCTGGCGCTCCTGTCGTCGGGGGCGGGGAATCGCTTCGGGCATCCTGCGCCTGCAGTCCTGGCGCGCCTCTCGCTCTCGGGAAGCCGGGCGTTGCGTACCGACCTCTGCGGCGGGATCGTCTTGCGCTGGCGCCGCGGCTCGCCGCTCGAGATCTCGCTGCCGGGCTCGCCCCGGGCCGTTCTCGGTCTGCCCAGCGAGTAGACTAGCTGGCGCCGTGCCCCGCGTCTTCGCCATCGTCGGTCCCACCGCTTCGGGCAAGAGCGCGCTGGCGATGGAGCTCGCGGAGGCGACCGGAGGAGAGATCGTCAATGCGGATGCCCTCCAGGTCTATCGCGGCTTCGACATCGGCACGGCGAAGCCGTCGCCGGAAGAACGCCAGCGAGTGCCGCATCATCTCGTCGACATCCTCGACCCCGGCGCGCGTTATTCGGCCGGCGAGTTCGCGCGCCGGGCGCGCGCAGCGCTCGCGGAGATCGCCGCCCGCGGGCGGACCGCGATCCTGGTCGGCGGAAGCGGCCTCTATCTGCGGGCGCTCTGGTCCGGGATCGCGCCGTTGCCGCCGGTCGACGGGGCGGCCCGTGCGGCTCTGCTCGAGCGCCTGGAGCGCGAGGGGCTGGGGGCGCTCCATGCCGAGCTCGCGCGGCTCGACCCGCCCACGGCGGTGCGACTCGGCCCGGGCGACACGCAGCGCATCCTGCGCGCCCTCGAGGTCGCGGTCTCGACCGGGGAGACGCTGACATCGTGGATCGCGAAGCAGCCGTTCGGAACGGCGCCGGTGGCGATGCACAAGGTCGGATTGACGCTTCCGCGCGGCCTTCTGTACGATGCCATCGCGGCCCGGGTGCAGAAGATGCTCGATGCGGGCTGGCTCGAGGAGGTGCGCGCTCTCCTGGTCAACGGAGTCGATCGTTCGGCGCCCGCGTTTCAGGCGATCGGGTACCGGCAGTGGGTCGAGCTCCTGGACGGTGCGCGCGGTTTCGATGAGTCGTTGCAGACAGTGGTCACTTCGACGAGACGTTTCGCCAAGCGTCAGGAAACCTGGTTTCGTCGAGAGGAGGGAATCGTCTGGTGGGACGCCCGCAGGACCCGGGAGTGCTTGCTGTCCATGATGGAGATGCCTGAAGTGGCAGGTGCCGAGCCGGCGAAGACCGGCGGAATCGCGGAGCCAACCGGTGCAACGGGCGGCGGAGGTTAGCATGAACAAGCCGAGCATCAATATCCAAGACGGATTCCTCTTTCAGAGTCTGAAGGACGGCCGGCCGATGAGCATCGAGCTCGTCACCGGCAAGCATCTCGAAGGCAAGATCCGGCGGTTCGATCGCTTCGCTGTCGTCGTCGAGATCGCGGGGCGCGAGGTCATGGTCTACAAGCACGCCATCGCGACCATCGCCCACTCGGGCGAAGGCTGACCGGCCGCAGCCGACAATGCCGTACCGACGCCGACTCGCGGCGGCAGGGCTTCTCGGCCTGGCGGTCGCGGTCGCCTGTTCGCCCCCCAGACCCGCTGCACCGGACCTCGGAGTCGATCCCGTCCTGCGTCCCTTCCTGCTCGACCCGACCGCGGACTGCCGCCCGGCACCGGATGAGCGCGCCGCCGCCGGGTTGCAGGTGGCGCACCGCGAGCTCCTGCGCACGGGCGATGCGGCGGCGGCGCTGCAGAGCGCCCGGCTCCAGGAAGAGCGGGCGGAGGGCGAAGCGTCGACCCTGCAGGCGGCAGGAGTGCTCCGCGCCCAGGCGCTGCTCGTCGCCGGACGGCCGGCGGAAGCGGTCGAGCACCTCTCCTCTCTCACCCCGGCGTCGCCGGACTGCCTGCCGATGCTCGTCGTCCTCGGGCGCGCGCAGGAAGAGCTCGGCGATCTGCCCGAGGCGTTCGTTGCCTATTCGGCGGCCGCCGGGCGATCGGAGACCGCCGCCTCGAGCGCGAGCCGGATCTCGGATCGCGCCCGGGAGATCGTCCAGAATCGCTTCTCTGCGGCTCTCGAGGCTGGCCGCAGGGAGGCCGCGGCCTGGCATCTCTCGCGGCTCGAGCGCTACTGGCCGAACTCGGAAGAGGCGCTCGTCGCCGCCATGAATATGACCGCGGTCCAGGGCGACGCACGCGGCGAACTGGCAGCCGTCAAGGCCCTCCAGGCGTCGCGCCCCGAGGATCCGGCGCTCGCCCTGAGGCGCGGCCAGCTCGAGCTGCTCGTCGGCGATGCGCGCAAGGGACTCGCGCTCATCGAAGGGCTCGCCGCCGCCACCCCTTCCGACCCGCTGCTGCAGACGGAGCTCGCGCGGGCGAAGTTCTCCTGGCGCATGCTGAATTCGCCGGAGCAGGTGCGCGGCCTGCGCGACAAGGCCGCACTCAGCCGCGCCGACTTCGCCGTCCTGCTCTATTGGACCGTGCCGCAGATCCGCACCGCGAGGCCGGGTGCGGCGCAAATCGCCTCGGACATCGTCGATCACCCTTCGCGGGACGAGATCGCCCGGGTGGCGAACCTCGGCCTGATGTCGATCGACGAGTCGCTGCACCGTTTCTCGCCCAATGCCGCCGTGCGTCGTGCGGACGCGGTTTCGGCGCTGTTGCGGCTGCTCGACACCGAGGACCGGACGGGGGCCTGCGGCTTGCCCCCCGCAGGCGGCCGAGACGGGCTCTGCAGGGCGGGAGTCGCCTGCGGGCTGTTCGAGGATCCGACCCTCTGCCTGGCCGGCGCCGGACTGTCCGGAAACGAGGCGATCGAGATGCTCCGCCGTGCCCTCGACCGGCTGGAGGGCTCATGAACCTCACGGTTCCGAACCTGCTCTCGATTCTCCGCATGGGGCTCATTCCGTGGTTCGTGATCTCGGTGCTCGACGGCAATGCCACCCAGGCGCTCTGGATCTTCGCCATCGCCGGAGTCACCGACGCCCTGGACGGCTTCATCGCGCGCTTCTGGCACCAGCAGTCGGCGCTCGGCGCCTATCTCGACCCGCTCGCCGACAAGCTCCTGCTGGTGACCGCCTACGTCATGCTGGCGATTCCCAACTTGCGGACCGGATTCGTGATCCCGGCCTGGGTGACTGCATTGGTGATCACCCGCGACGTGGTCATCGTCGTGGTCGCCCTGGTGTTGCACCTCGCGGTGGGCCTGTCGCGTTTCCCGCCCTCGCCGCTCTCCAAGATCAACACCGCCGCGCAGCTACTGGCGATCATCGGCGTTCTGCTCTCCAGCCGTGGCCCGCTCTTCGAGGCGGCCGCGAGCTTTCTGGTATTTCTGGTGGCTGCCCTGACGATCGGGTCCGGAATCGAGTACATCTACCGGGCGAACCGGATGGCCGCTCATCGCGAGTGACATGACCTCCCTGGCATGACCGACTTCGTCCACCTGCACCTCCACAGCCAGTACAGCCTGCTCGACGGCGCCAATCGTCTGGACGACGTGATTCAGGCGGCGGCCGCCGCCGGCATGAAGGCGATCAGCCTGACCGATCACGGCAATCTGTTCGGCGCGATCGAGTTCTACGACAAGGCGAAGAAGGCCGGGATCAAACCGATCATCGGCATCGAGGCCTACGTTGCGCAGGGCAGCCTCGCCGACCGTAATCCGGCCCGCGGCAGCAGCAATCACCTCGTGCTGCTCGCGCGCAACCAGACCGGCTATCAGAATCTCATCAAGCTGACGACGCGCTCCTATCTCCAGGGCTTCTACTACAAGCCGCGCATCGACCACGAGACGCTGCGTGAGTTCAGCGACGGTCTGATCGGGCTCTCTGCCTGTCTCAAGGGAGAGATCAACGAGCGCATCCTCAGCAATCGCGAGGCCGAAGCCGAGGCCAGGGCCCGCGAGTACGCCGAGATCCTCGGTCCGGAGAACTTCTACCTCGAGCTGCAGGACCACGGAATTCCCGAGCAGCGCGCCGCGAACGAGGTGCTCCGGCGCATGTCGAAGAAGCTCGGCCTGGGGCTGGTGGTCACGAACGACTGCCACTACCTGCACCAGAGTGATTCGGTCGCCCACGACGTCCTGCTCTGCATCGGCACTCAGCGCGCGCGTTCCGACCCCGACCGTCTGAAGTACGCCTCCGACCAGTTCTACCTGAAGTCGGGTGACGAGCTCGCCGCGCTCTTTCCGGATGATGGCGAGGCGATCGAGAACACCGTGGCGATCGCCGAACGGTGCAACGTCGAGATCCCTTCGGGAAAGTTCCACCTGCCGGATTTCCCCTTGCCACCGGGGGAGTCGATCGACAGCTTCTTCGAGCATCGGGCGATGGCTGGCCTGGAGGAGCGCTTCGAGGAGATGACGCGCCGCGGGACGCTCGATTCCAGGTATTCGATGGACCTCTATCGCGAGCGACTCAAGTTCGAGATCTCGGTCATCCAGCGGATGCGTTTCCCCGGCTACTTCATGATCGTCTGGGACTTCATCCGGTTCGCGCGCGAGAGCGGCATCCCGGTTGGCCCCGGGCGCGGCTCGGCGGCGGGCTCGCTGGTCTCCTTCGCCTTGCGCATCACCGACATCGATCCGATGCGCTACGACCTTCTCTTCGAGCGCTTCCTGAACCCCGATCGGGTCAGCATGCCCGACATCGACATCGACTTCTGCATGCGCCGCCGCGGCGAGGTGATCCAGTACGTCAACGAGAAGTACGGCCGCGATCGGGTCGCCCAGATCATCACTTTCGGGACCCTCGCCGCGAAGGGCGTGCTGCGCGACGTCGGGCGGGTGCTCGGATTGCCGTTCGCGAAGATGGACCGGGTGGCGAAGCTCCTGCCGGACATGACCAAGTCGCTGGCGGAGGCCGCGCGCTCGGTCGACAGCCTGGCCTCGGAGGTCGCCAAGGACCCGGAGATCAAGGAGGTCGTCGACATCGGCAGCCGCCTCGAGGGACTGACCCGGCACGCCTCGGTCCATGCCGCCGGCGTGGTCATCACGCCAGTGCCCCTCGACGACCTGGTGCCGCTCTACAAGACGAGCCGCGACGAAATCACGACGCAGTGGGACATGAAGGCGGTCGAGCGTCTCGGCGTCCTCAAGATGGACTTTCTCGGCCTGAAGACCGTAACAGTCGTCGACGACACGCTGCGCACACTCAAGATGCAAGGCATCGACCTCGACCTCGACGCGGTGCCGCTCGACGACTCCGAGGTCTTCCGCCTGTTCTGCGACGGACGCACCAACGGCATTTTCCAGTTCGAGTCCAGCGGCATGCGCGACATGCTGCGTCGCGCCCAGCCTTCGCGGTTCGAGGAGTTGGCGGCCTTCAACGCCCTCTATCGTCCGGGAGCGCTCTCGGTCGGGATGGTGGAGGAGTTCATCCAGCGCAAGCTGGGCAAGAAGAAGGTGCAGTACATCCTGCCCGAGACCAAACCGATTCTCGAAGAGACCTTCGGAGTCATCGCCTACCAGGAGCAGGTGATGCAGGTCGCCGTCGCCATCGGTGGCTTCACCATGGCCGAAGCGGACGTGCTGCGCAAGGCGATGGGCAAGAAGGATCCGGTCGCGATGGCGAAGCAGAAGGAGAAGTTCGTCTCCGGGGGGGAGAAGCGCGGCTTCGCGAAGAAGAAGGCGGAAGAGCTCTGGGAGTACATCGAACCCTTCGCCGGCTACGGCTTCAACAAGAGCCACAGCGTCGCCTACGCGATGCTGGCCTACAAGACCGCCTACCTGAAGGCGCACTATCCGGTGGCGTTCATGGCGGCGATGCTCTCCTGCGAAATGGGCTCGACCGAGGAGATCGTCAAGTACATCAACGAGAGCCGGGAGATGGGGATTCCGATTTTGCCGCCCGACGTCAACGAGAGCGAGTGGACCTTTTCGGTCGTGGGCTCCGCGATCCGATTCGGCCTCGGTGCCATCAAGGGCGTTGGTGAGAGCGCCGGCGAGGCCATTCTGGCCGCGCGCCGGGCGCAGGGGAGCTTCAGGAACCTCGCCCACCTGCTGCTCGAGGTCGATGCCCAGGCCGCCAACCAGAAGGTCTTCGACGCCCTCGTGAAGTCGGGCGCCTGCGATTCTCTGGGTGGGCACCGTGCGGGGCTCGCCGCGGCGATCGCCGGACTGGCCGAGCAGGCCGCACGCCGCCGGCGCGAGATCGAAGCCGGGCAGAGCAATCTGTTCGGTTCGGGAAGCGCGAGCACGCTGCCCAGCGAGCCGCCTTCGACAGTGCCCGCCTGGTCGGAGAGCGAGCGCCTGCGGCTGGAGAAGGAATCGCTCGGTTTCTACCTCTCCGGAAATCCGCTCGTCGAGTTCGAGAGTCACCTCAAGCGTCTGGTCAGCCACACCACGGATCAGCTGCGCGGCGGCTTCCAGGGCACCGCCACGGTCGGCGGGCTGGTAACCCGGATTTCGCGCGCCAAGATCAAGAGCGGCCAGAATGCCGGACGGGTGATGGGGAGATTCGTCCTCGAAGACCTCCACGGTTCGCTGCCGGTCACCGTTTTCGCCGACCAGTTGCAGCGCTTCGACGCGCTCCTGGTGGAGGATGCCGCAGTCATCCTCAAGGGCCAGGTGCGCGAGCGCGGCGCCGAGAACGAGATGACCCTGGAGGAGATGACGCTGCTCGCCAAGGCGGTGGAGAAGCTGGTCTCCGGAGTCCGCGTGGCCCTCGACCGGGAGTTGCCGCAGACCGAGATGCTCCGCCTGCGCGACATTCTCGCCGACCATCCGGGCGATGTCGCGGTGGAGTTCGAAGTCCGGCTTGGCGACGAGCTGGTGCGGATCGCGCCGCAGGAGAGGTTTCGTGTCGCCGCGACGCCGGCTCTGTTCGCGGCGATCGAGGGCGTCCTCGGGGCAGGCAGGGCCCAACGCCTGGGACTCTGAGCGGCGGTAGAATCGCCGTCAATATGCGGCCTCCTCCCGAAGTGCCGCCTGCAGCCGCGTTGCAACTTCCGACGCTTGGCGCGGCGACGGACTCGGCCGCCGACGAATTCGGCGGCGATGCAGATGCCGGCCGCGAGATCCTCGCCCGGTTTCGCCGCCTTCCGGGAGACCGGCTGGAGCTGTTGCGGAGCGCCGCCGAGGTTGCCACCGCCTGCGGTTGCGGGCTCTACTGGGTCGGCGGCGGCGTGCGCGATCTCTGGCTCGGGAGGAGTGAGCTCGATGTCGACCTGGTCGTGGACGGCGATCTCGCGCCGTTCGCCGAGCGCCTCGCCGAGCGGCTCGGGAGCGCGCTGCTCTCCCACCCGCAGTTCCTCACGGCCGAGCTCCAGGCGCCCGGCGGGGTGCGCGTCGACCTGGCGCGCGCCAGGTCGGAGAGCTACGCCGCTCCCGCGACCCTGCCGCGGGTCGAGCCGGACTCGCTGGCGCGCGACCTGCTGCGCCGCGACTTCGCGGTGAACTGCCTCGCGCTGGCGCTCGCACCCGACTTCGGAGAGCGCCTGATCGATACCTGTCAGGGGCTCGAGGATCTGTCGCAGAGGCGCCTGCGGACGTTGCACCCCGCGTCGTTCATGGACGACCCGACCCGGCTCCTGCGCGGCGTCGAATTCGAGGCCCGACTCGGCTTCGCGTTCTCCCCGGAGACCCGGCGCGAAGCCGAACGCGCCGTCGCTCACGGCGCTTTCGCCCTGCTTTCACCGGCCCGACGGACCGACGCGCTCCGGCGGGCCCTCGGCCGGCCGGAAAGCGCCTCCGTCGTGCTGCATCGCCTGCGGGACGCGGGCTGGCTCCCGGCGATCGTGAGCGAGGTTCGCAGCGCCGGCCCTGCGGCGCGGTTCGCCGCTCCGGAGCGCTTCGACGCTGCGAGGCGCGCGCGCTCCGCGACAGGGCCTCCGTCCGGCGGGGGCGACCGGCTCGAGGAAGTCGGAACCTTCTCGCTGGCACTTCTCTGTCTGGGTCTCGACCTCGAGGGCGCGCAGCGTCAGCGGCTCGTCCGCCGACTGACCTTGTCGGCGAGGGAACAGGCACTTCTCGCACTCGGCCCGGAGAGAGTGGGAGCGGCGCTCGCCGCGCTGTCAGCGACCGGCGCCTCCCCCCGGCCGAGCGCCGTGCATCGCGCCCTGGGAGGCCTCACCGGCGAGGAGCTCGCGGTCGTGGCGGCGCACAGCCCCGAGACGAGGGAATGGGTCCGGCGGGAGTACGCCGAGCTGCGGAGGGTCCGCCTGGCGATCGGCGGACGGGAACTGATGGCCGCCGGGGTCGCCGCCGGATCGGCGCTTGGCCGGGTCCTCGAGCTCACCCTGGAGGCCAGGCTGGACGGGCGGCTCGGCGCCGAAGGGGAGCTCGGCTTCGCGCTCCGCGCCTTGGGCGAAGAGGCCGCGCCCGGCACCGGAGCATCCGATGGAGGTGGCCTCGGCGACAGCAGCGGGGGCGACGACGCCGGTGAGGCGGTTTCGTGACGAGGCGCCGGCGCTTCGAGCGGTGGGTGCTCGCGGCCAGCCTCCTGGCGGTCGTGTCTGCGGAAGAGCTCCCGGCGATCGATCCGGCGGTCGAGCTCCTGCGCCGCGACTGCTCGAACCGCCTCGGGCGCAACGAGGTGACGCTGTTCGCGAACGGAACGATCCGCTGGCGGGAGTGGCAGGAAGGGAAGATGACGATGCGGCTGGCCGAGGTGGGGCGCGACGAGGTCGCCGCCTACCAACGGCGGCTCGAGGGCTTCGACCTGTCGCAGGTCCGCGAGAGCCCAGGGGGCGTCGCGGGGGAGTGGGTGGAGCGCTGCGAGATCGCGCTCGACCTGCCGGGAGTCGAACCGCGGCAGTTCCGTTTCGGCCGGCTGGACACGCACCCCCTGGCGCTTGCCGACCTGTTGCGCCTCGCGGAAGAGCTGGCGCAGCGGGCGCTCTCGGCACCGGTGGCGGGCGGATTGCCGGCCGACTACCTGCCGCGTTTCGGGGACCTGCTCCTGCGAGTCGACGAAATCGAGTTCGAGGTCGTCGGGCGGACTGCCGACGGTCAGGGGATCGAGGTTCGCGGCAAGGTTCAGCCGCTCAGCATGTACCTCACGCTCGACGAGCTGCGCACCCAGTTCGTGCGCATCCTGCGTCGCGGGCCGGACAAGTGAGCGCGAAGTCGCCGGGCATCCGCATCTCGAGCGGCGAGCTGAAGGGTCGCCGGCTCGAAGTGCCGGCGGGGATCCGCCCGACCGAGCAGAAGGTGAAGGAGGCCCTGTTCTCGATCTGGGGCGAACGGCTCGCCGAGGCGGCAGTGCTCGATCTATTCGCCGGCAGCGGGGCGGTCGCCATCGAGGCGATCAGCCGCGGCGCCCTCGAAGTCACGGTGGTCGAGGCGAATCGCCCGGTTCTGGAGGCCCTGAAGCGGAACGCGTCGATTCTGCCGGCGGGGAGCTTCCACCTGCTGCCGCGACCGGTGGAGAGGGCCTTGACCGAGCTCGACGGCCGCGCCGCCCGCTTCGACCTCATCTTCGCCGATCCGCCCTATTCGTGGGTTCCGGACGCCGGCTTTCTCGCCGGCTGCGGTGCGCTGCTGCGTGAGGGGGGAGCGCTCACCGTGGAGCACAGCTCACGGGTCGAGCTACCGGGCGAGGCCGGAGCTCTCGTGCGGACCGACTCGCGGCGCTACGGGGAGTCGGCCCTGACCTTCTACGGCAAAGTCTAGGCGACTGCGGCTACTTCCACTCCCACTTGTGGACGATGCTGCCGACGATCTCGCCGTTCACGAAGAAGGCGTCCTCGGCGTCGAAGTACTTGCGCAGCACGATCCGTCCGGTGGCGGGCATCTGAATGCGGACTTCGAGGAAGTTGTCGTTGCTGTCCTTCAGCCGAAACGAGCCGACGCGGTCGGCGGAACCGTCCGGATTGAAGACCGGCCCGAGGCGCACGGACGGAGCGTCGTCCCAGCCGTCGATCGCGTTTGCGCCGTTCACTCCGGCGTCGCCCGGCCCCCGGAACTCGACCTTCTTCGGCACGGGTATCCGCGCGGCGAGGATGCGATCGGGAGCGCTCAAGACCTGGTCGCGGTCGAGGTCGACGAAGGCAAAGAAGCTGTTCGAGGTGGCGTCGTAGTTCACCTGAGCAGGGGCGTTCATCTTGATCGCCTCCTGGCGGGCCGCCTGCATCAGTGACGTCAGCTCGCGGGTCGTGCCGGTGAGCTTGAATCGGTTCATCATCTTCAGGAATGCCGGCGCGGAGATCAGGACGAGGATCCCGATCACGGCGACCACGACGAGCGATTCGATCAGCGTGAAACCTGCCTGGCGCGTGCAAGTGCGACGTCGGGCTGCTCTCATGGCACTCTCCCGCGGCGCAGTATAGCTCCCTCGGCGGCGAAGGGCTGTGAATCGTCCCACCGTCCCCCGAGTCGGCCCGGGGAAGGGCTGGCGCTGGCGTCTTAGAGCGTTCCCAGGGCTCGTTCGATCCAGGCCAGGAACGGACCGGGGAAGGCGCCCAGGGCGAGGGTGCCGGCGGCTGCGAGAACCGCCGCCATCTGGCCGCCGAAATCGAGCTTCAGGCTGCCGGGGCTCGCGACCTCGTCGCGCATGTAGAGCATGTAGATGACGCGCAGGTAGAAGACCACACCGATGAGGCTCGCGAGAATGCCGACGATCGCCAGCGCCAGGTTCCCGTTCTGGATGGCGTGGGCGAAGATCAGGTACTTCGCGACGAAGCCGGCCGTCGGCGGAATCCCGCCGAGGGAGAGCATGCAGACCGCCATGCAGGCCGCAGCCACCGGGAACCGGAAGGCCCAGCCCGAGAGATTGGCGATTGCATGCTGTTCGCCGGGCTTGGCGTAGAGCATCGAAACCAGGACGAAGGCGCCGCCGTTCATCAGGGTGTAGGAGACGAGGTAGACCAGCATCGGCCGCCAGCTCGCGGCGCCGGGCGAAGCCAGCGGAATCAGGAGATAGCCCATGTGGGCGATTCCGGAGTAGGCCAGCATCCGCTTGATGTCGCGCTGCGCGAGGGCGAAGAGATTCCCCACCAGCATCGAGGCGATGGCGAGGACGCTCACCAGCTTCACCCAGTCGCCGGCCGTGGGCGACGACGTCGCCAGGATGACGAGGCGGGCGAGCACGACCGCGGAGGCGGCCTTCGGAGCCACCGACAGGAAGGCGACGAACGGCGAGGGCGCGCCCTGGTAGACGTCGGGTGCCCAGGCATGGAAGGGCACCAAGCCGAGCTTGAACCCGAAGCCGCAGACGAGCAGCAGGAAGCCGAGGAAGACCAGCGCGGGGGATCCGGCTCCCGCCGAGAGCGCCGCGGAGATTCCGGCGAGCGTCGTCGAGCCGGTCTCGCCGTAGACGAGTGCGGCGCCGTAGAGCACGAAGGAGCTGACGAGCGCGCCCATGAGGAAGTACTTGATCGCGGCCTCGGAAGAGACCGCTTCCCGGCGATGGAAAGCCGCGAGTCCGTAGAGCGCCACCGAGAGGAGCTCCAGGGCCACGAAGATCATCACGAGCTCGACGCTGCGCACCAGGAGCAAGAGGCCCGTGGCGCACCAGAGCAGGAGCGCCGGATATTCGCCGAACAGGAGGCGCTCGCGCTTGAGATAGCCCTGGGCCGAGAGCAGGCCGATGGCCGTCGCCAGGAGGATGGTCTGCGAGAAAGCGCCGGTGAGCGCGGTCGACTCGATCAGGTCGTGGAAATAGAGACCGGCCGGCTGTTGCGCGAGGAGGGCCGCAGCCGCCGCGACGCCGGCCAGGGCCAGGCCGTTGAAGGCCGGTCGCAGCCGGGGAGTGAAGGCCTCGAGCAGCAGAATCAGGGAGCCGACCCCGGTCAGCACGATCTCGGGGAGGATCGACAGCCAGTCGCCCTGCGGCAACGCGAAGATCGTGTTCATCGCGCGCTCCCGGATCCCGCCGGCGGTGTGCCCGCGGCGAAGGTCGCGGCCGGCGCGCCCGTTGCGCGCGTTGCGGACATTGCGGTCGCCGCCGCCGGCAGGGACAGCGTCACCGCTCCCGGAGGACCGGCCGCCATCTGAGCGCGGTAGGTTGCGAGCACGGTGCTCAACGCCGGGCGGCTCGGTTCGAGGAAGCGGCCCGGAGCGACGCCGATCCAGAGCATCAGGATGCAGAGCGGCAACAGGGTCAGGACCTCGCGCGTGTCGAGATCCTTGAGCGACCGGTTCTCGTCCCTGGTGATCGGTCCCCAGATCGTCTCCTGGAGCATCTTCAGGAGGTAGACCGCCGCGAGCACGACTCCGAAGGTGGCGATGCCTGTCGCCCAGAGAAGTCCGCCTTGCCAGGCGCCGATGAGGATCATGAACTCGCCGACGAATCCGTTGAGCGCCGGCAGGCCGACCGAAGCCAGGGTGGCGAAGACGAGCATGACGGCGAACCAGGGGATGGTTTTCGCGAGACCGCCGAACTCCTCGAACTTCTTGGTGTGGCGGCGGTCATAGAGCATCCCGACGAGCAGGAAGAGGGCGCCGGTCGAGAGACCGTGGTTGACCATCTGGAGCAGGGCGCCCTGCCATGCGATCTCGTTGAAAGCGAAGAGGCCGAGCATGACGAAGCCCAGGTGGGCGATCGAGGAGTAGGCGACCAGCTTCTTCATGTCGATCTGCGCCCAGGCGACCAGCGCGCCGTAGACGATGCCGACCAGCGCGAGGCCGACGACCCAGGGTGCGAGCTGGGTCGCGGCCTGGGGAAAGAACGGGATCGCGAAGCGCAGGAAGCCGTAGGTGCCGAGCTTGAGCAGGACGCCGGCCAGGATCACCGAGCCGCCCGTGGGGGCCTCGACATGGGCGTCGGGCAGCCAGGTATGGAACGGAAACATCGGCACCTTGATTGCAAACGCCAGGGCGAAGGCGCCGAACAGCCAGAGCTGCTGGTCGAGAGGGAACTGCAGCTGCAGCAGGTCTTCGTAACGGAAGCTCCAGACGCCCGTCAGCTTGCCGTAGCTCCAGGCCATCCAGAGGATCCCCAGCAGCATGAGCAGGCTTCCCGCCATGGTGAAGATGAAGAACTTGACCGCGGCATAGACCCGGCGGTCGCCGCCCCAGATTCCGATGATCAGGTACATCGGGATCAGCATCACTTCCCAGAAGACGTAGAACACCAGCAGGTCGAGCGCGACGAGCGCCCCCAGCATGCCGGTAGTGAGGAGGAGCATCGACGCAGCGAAACCGGCCCAGTGCCTGGTGATTCCTTTCCAGGAGCCGAGAATGACCAGCGGCAGCAGCAGGCCGGTCAGCAGGACGAGGGGCAGCGAGATGCCGTCCACACCTACCTCGTAGAGCACCTTGAGCGAGCCGAAATCGAGCCACCGGAGGGTGGCGTCGCGCGCCACCATCGTGCCGCCGCCCCAGTGGGTGACGGCGAACAGGGCGATGAGCGCGAACTCGACGAGGGCGACGAAAAGGGCATAGAGCTTGACCGTTCGCTCCCCGGCGCGACCGAGGAAGAGCAGCGGCAGCGCTGCGAGACTCGGGAAGAACACGAACCGGGTGATCGTGTCGCCGAGGAGCAGGTCGAGAAACTCGAGCGTCATCAGAAGATCATCCACCAGAAGAGGGCGAGCACTCCGGCAAAGAAATAGAGGGCGTACTGGCGGACGTTGCCCGTGGTGGAGAAGCGTCCGAGGTCACCCGCCAGCTCCGTGACGAAGGCCAGCACGTGCAGGCCGCCGTCGATGAACACGGAATCGATGACTTTCCAGCAGAACCGCGCCGTCGCCCGGAGCGGGCGAACCACGAGGCGGTCGTAGATCTCGTCGACGAAATACTTGTTCTCGAGGAGGCGGTAGAGGCGCGGAATGCGTCGCGCCAGCGCTTCGTCGGAGGCCGTGCCGCGGCCGCCTCCCCATAGCCTCCAGGCGAGCCCCAACCCCGCGGCTGCGGCGGCGATCGACGCGGCGACGAGAATCGCCTCCAGCCCCAGGCCGTGATGTCCGCCATGGGCCTCGTGCCCAGGGATGGCGACGATGACCGGAGCCAGGAATCCTCCGAGCCAGTCGAGGTGGGTGAACGGGATCTTGCCGGCGTAGCCGGCGAGGGCCGCTCCGGCCGCGAGGATGACGAGCGGAGCCACCATGACGGCGGGCGATTCGTGGAGGTGATGCTCCTGCTCGTGCGTGCCGCGGAACTTGCCGAGGAAGGTCAGGCAGAGCAGTCGCAGCATGTAGCAGGCGGTCAGGGCCGCGGTCGCGAGCCCGACGATCCAGAGCACCGGCGACTTCTCGAAAGCGCCGCCGAGGATGGCGTCCTTGCTGAAGAAGCCGGCGAGGAGCGGAACTCCGGAGATCGCGAGCGTTCCGACGAGGAAGGTGCGATAGGTCCAGGGCAGCTGCTTCCTGAGGCCGCCCATCTTGCGCATGTCCTGCTCGCCGCCCATGGCGTGGATCACCGAGCCGGAGCCGAGGAAGAGCAGCGCCTTGAAGAAGGCGTGCGTGGCGAGGTGGAAGATCGCCGCGACGTAGGCGCCGACGCCGGCGGCCAGGAACATGTATCCGAGCTGCGACACGGTCGAATAGGCGAGGACCTTCTTGATGTCGTTCTGCGCGATGCCGATCGTGGCGGCGAAGATCGCGGTCGCCGCACCGACGATCGCTACGAAAAGCATGATCGACGGCGCGAGCTGATAGATGAGGTTGGTGCGGACGACCATGTAGACGCCGGCCGTGACCATCGTCGCCGCATGGATGAGGGCCGATACCGGCGTCGGGCCGGCCATCGCATCCGGCAACCAGACGTAGAGCGGAATCTGCGCGCTCTTGCCCATGGCGCCGATGAACAGGAAGAGGGCGATGAAGCTGGCGAGCGAGAGGCCGAGCGCGAAAGGCGCCTCGAGGGCGGAGACGTCGGCCAGGATCGCGGTGTTGACGCCCTTGAAATTGAGCGTTCCGAACTGGCTGAAGATCGCGAACAGGCCGACCAGGAAGGCGAAGTCGCCGATCCGGTTGACGATGAAAGCCTTGCGTCCGGCCTGGGGCGGGAAGTCCTGGTCGAAATAGAAGCCGATCAGCAGGTAGGAGCAGAGACCGACGCCCTCCCAGCCGACGAACATCACCAGGTAGTTGTCGCCGAGAATCAGGAGCAACATGGCGCCCATGAACAGGTTCAGATAGGAGAAGTAGCGCCGGTAGCCCTCTTCGTGGGCCATGTAGCCGACCGAGTAGACGTGGATGAGGAAACCCACGAAGGTGACCACGAAGAGCATCACGGCCGAGAGCGGATCGAGCAGGAAGGCGATGTCGATCTTCAGGGAACCGGCGGTCCAGGGATAGAGGAGCTGCTCGTAGGGCGCGTGGCCGGGCCGGCCGAGGAACTCGGCGAGGCAGGCGAGCGCGACGAGCAGCGACAGGCCGGGGGCGCCGACGCCGATCGCGGTCGCGAGCGACTTGTGGCGATTCCTGACGAGGAGGCCGTTCACGGCCGCACCGAGGAAGGGCAGCGCCGGGATCAGCCAGAGATAGTCGAGAGCTCTCATCGTCTCACCATCGGAGTCGATTCAGGCGATTGACGTCGATCGTATGCCGGAGCCGATAGATGCTGATGAACAGGCCCAGGCCCACGGCGGCCTCGGCGGCGGCGACGGCGAGCGCGAAGAAGACGAACATCTGCCCGGCGCTGTCGCCATGGATGCGCGAGTAGGCGACGAGCGTCAGGTTGGCTGCATTCAACATGAGCTCGATCGAGAGGAAGATCGCGATGCCGCTGCGACGAGTGAGGGCGCCGAAGGTCCCGATGCAGAAGAGCACCGCGGCCAGCACCAGGAACCAGGCAATGGGAATCGTCGTCATCGCGGCTCTCCCTGCTGCTCCGGCGCGGACTCGTCAGAAGAGCCCTGCGGAGCCGCGGGTTCCGCCTTCTGGGCGACCCAGCTCGCGGCGACGACCGCCACCAGCAGCAGCAGTCCGATCATCTCGAAGGGCAGGATGTAGATGCTGAAGAGCTCGCGCGCGATCTTCACCAGCGAGGTGGTCTCGGAGTCGAGGGGCGCAACAGTCGCGCCGGAGTAGGCCACCCAGAAGAGGCGGACCAGGGCTCCGGCGAAGACCACCGCGCAGATCCCCGCCGCGACGAGCATGCCGCTCACCCGGGTCACCGCCGCACGCTCGCGCTGCACGTTGAGCAGCATGATGACGAAGAGGAAGAGCACCAGGATCGCGCCGGTGTAGAGCAGGATCTGGAGCGCCGCGAGGAAGGGCGATCCGAGCATGATGAAGAGCCCGGCCGTGGCGACGAGCGTCACGACGAGGCTCATGGTGGAGAAGACCGGATTGCGGTGCAGGACGACCACGATCGCCGAGCTGACCGCAGCGACTGCCAGGATTACGAAGACGGCGAGCAGCATCGTCAGATCTTTCCGGCGACGGCGAGCGCGGCCACGACGACGAAGTTGAGGAGCGCGAGAGGCAGGAGCACCTTCCAGCCCAGGTGCATGAGTTGATCGTAGCGGAAACGCGGGAAGGTCCAGCGCACCCAGATGAAGAAGAAGAGCGCCATGTAGGTCTTCACCAGCAGGACGGAGAAGCCGAAGATCGCCGTGCCCAGTCCCGGGCCGAGGAGCGGGCCGAGAACGGGAAGCGTCGCGATCCAGGCGCCGGCCGCGGCGGCGTCGACGCCGGGCACGGACCAGCCGCCGAAGTAGAGCGTGGCTCCGAGGGCCGACAGGATCGCCATCGACTGGTACTCGCCCATGTAGAAGAGCGCCATGCGGAGGCCGCCGTATTCGGTGTGGTAGCCGGCGACGAGCTCGGACTCCGCTTCCGGCAGGTCGAACGGGAGTCGGTTGGTCTCGGCGAAGGCCGCCACCAGGAAGACCAGGAAACCCAACGGCTGCAGGAAGATGTTCCAGGCCGGCAGGAAGCCGAAGAGCGTGCCGGCGATCTGGTGATCGACGACGCGCGAGAGGTTCAACGAGCCGGCCGGAATGAGCGCGGCCAGCACCGCCACCGTCAGCGCGAGCTCATAGCTCACCATCTGGGCCGAGGCGCGGATGCCGCCCATCATCGACCATTTGCTGTTCGAGCTGTAACCGGCGAGAACGAGGCCGTAGACCCCGAGGCTGGACAGGGCCAGGAAGAGGAGCATCCCGGCGTCGGAGTCGATCACCACCAGCGGGAAGGAGTGGCCCGCGACGGTGACCTCGGGACCGAAAGGAATCACCAGGTAGGTGAGGAGCGAGGCGACGAAACCGACGGTGGGGGCGAGGATGAAGAGCGTCTTGTCGGCGCCCGCCGGGTTGATGTCCTCCTTGAAGATGAACTTGAGGACGTCGGCGATCGCCTGGAAGAGCCCGAGCGGGCCGAGCCGGTTCGGGCCGAGGCGATCCTGCATGAATGCGGGCGCCCGGCGCTCGAGCCAGAGCATGATCGGCGTCACGTTGATCAACGCGAAGAGCCACAGGCCGGTCATGGCCAGGGCGGCGACGACAGTCGGAGTGAAGACCACGGTCGTTACGCTCCCGCCCCTGCGGGCGCATTCTCGGGGGCTCCCGGCAGGCGGGTGCCTTGCGCTGCAATGTCGCGGAAGCGCAGGCCCGAGAAGGCCGGAACCTCTTCCGCCATCAGGTCGAACACCGTTGCGGGTGTGACCGTCGACCACTTCGGGTCGAACCGCGACAGGAGATCCGCGAGTGCCTCGACGCCCGGCCGCACCTGCGGCGGTGCGGGGAAGGCCTGCTCGAAGCGCTGCACGCGCCATTCGGAGTTGACGAAGGTTCCGGCGCGCTCGGCGTGGGTGGCGACCGGAAGGACGACGTCCGCGACCCGGGCGAGTGGCGAATCGGCCCAACCCATGACCGCCAGGAACTTCGCCTCGCGCAGGCGCTCGACGACTTTGGGATCGTGGGCGGCGCGCCCGAAGTCGCTGTCGGCGACGAAGATCGCTCCGCACTTGGCCGCGCCACCCGCGAGCAGCAGGTCCTCGCTGCCGACCGCGCCGCTCGCGGGCACCAGCCCGGCCAACTCGGCGCCGCGGCGGTTCGGTGCCGCGTCATGCCCGGTGATGCCGCCCTGCAGATTCGGGATCTGTCGTGCCGGACCGCTGTCGACCCAGATCGAACGATGCGGCGACTCGACGAAAGCAGCGATCTTGGCGAACAGGAAAGCCTCTTCGGTCGACAGGAAGCCCGAGCCCAGGAAGGCGATGGCGCCTTCGCTCCTGCGCGAGCGCAGGTTGTGCGCGACGTTGTCGAGCGCTTCCTTCCAGCCGGTCGCAGCGAGAGCGCCGTTGCGGCGAATCTGCGGGAAAGCGAGCCGTGGGATCTCGCGGTAGCGCTCGTGCGTGGAACGTCCGTAGTCGCACATCCAGAAGTCGTTGACATCCGGATTCTGGCGCGGCTTGTAGCGCTTGATCGACCCGTGCTTGTGCTCGAGAGTGATGTTGCAGCCGACGTCGCAGCCGGTGCAGATCGACGGGTTCTTGTCGAGGTACCAGACGCGCTCGGCGAACCGGAAGCGGGTCGACGTCAGGGCGCCGACCGGGCAGATGTCGACGACGCAGGTCGAGAGCGGGTTGTCGAGCGGCTTGCCGGGGAAGGTGCCGATCTCCGCATGCGAACCGCGCTCGAAGAAGCCGAGCTCGCTGGTCCCGGAGATCTCCTCGGTGAAGCGCACGCACCTGGTGCACTGGATGCACCGGTTCATGTTCAGCATCACCGTCGGCCCGAGCGGGATGCGCTCCTTCTCGGGATAGGTCCGCTTCTCTTCGAACCGGAACCGCGAAAAGGCCTGCCCGTGCTTGTAGGAGTAGTCCTGGAGCCCGCATTCGCCGGCCTGATCGCAGATCGGGCAGTCGAGCGGATGATTGATGAGCAGGAACTCCATGATCGCGCGCTGCGCCTCTTCTGCGTTGGGGGAGGCGGTGCGGACGACCATGCCGTCCTTCATCACCTGGGTCGAGCAGGCCGCCTGGAGCTTGCCCATGCCTTCGATCTCGACCATGCACATGCGGCACTGGCCGACGATCGACAGTCGCGGGTGATAGCAGTAGTGCGGTATCTGGACTCCGACCTTCAGTCCGGCTTCGATCAGGTTGGTCCCGGCCGGCACCTCGACCGTGCGTCCGTCGATGGTCAAGGTAGGCATCAGGCTGCGGCTCCCTGGTCGAAGTAGCGCGGCAAAGTCGCCGGATATCGCCCGGCGCGCAGGTTCTCCCGGATCTCGTCGCTCCATTTGTCCACCAGCGAGCGCACGGGACCCTGGGCGGCGTCGCCCAGAGCGCAGAGCGAGATTCCGCCGACGTTCGGCACGACGCGCGCGAGGAGATCGAGATCGGATTCGGCGCCTTGGCCGCTGGCGATCCTCTGCAGGAGGATCTTCATCCAGTTCGTTCCTTCGCGGCAGGGAGTGCACTGGCCGCAGGACTCGTGGGCGAAGAACTTGGCCAGCCGCAGCGTCGCGGTGACCATGCAGGTCGTATCGTCCATCACGATCACCGCGGCCGAGCCGAGCATGCTGCCGGCTTTCGCCAGGGTGTCGAAGTCCATCCGGATCTCGCGATCGGAGGCCTTCATCATCGGCGCCGACGCGCCGCCGGGAATGAAGGCCTTCAACTCGCGGCCGCGGTACATTCCGCCGCAGCCGTCGAGCAGGGTCTGGAAAGGCACGCCGATCGGATACTCGTACGTTCCCGGGCGCTCGACGTGGCCCGAGATCGCATAGAGCTTCGGACCCGTGTTGCGCTCGTCGGTGCCGATCGCCTTGAACCACTCGGCACCGCGCAGCAGGATGTGCGTCGCGCAACAGAGCGTCTCGACGTTGTTGATCACCGTGGGGCAGCCGAAGGCGCCGACGAGAGCGGGGAAGGGCGGTTTGACCCGCGGCTGGCCGCGCTTGCCTTCGAGCGACTCCAGCATGCCGGTCTCTTCGCCGCAGATGTAGGCGCCGGCGCCGCGATGCACCACCATGTCGTGCCGGAAACCGCTCCCCAGGACGTTGGTGCCGAGGACGCCGCTGTCGTAAGCGTCGCGCACCGCGGACTCGAGGATCGCAGCCGCCTTGGTGTACTCACCGCGGATGTAGATGTAGGTGGTGTTGGCTCCGACCGCCCAGCCGGCGATGATGCAACCCTCGATCAGCTGGTGAGGATCGTGCTCCATGAGCAGCCGGTCCTTGAAGGTGCCGGGCTCGGACTCGTCGGCGTTGCAGACGATGTATTTCGGCTTGGGGCTCTGGCGCGGGACGAAGGACCACTTGGCCCCGCAGGGGAAGCCGGCGCCACCGCGGCCGCGCAGTCCGGACCGCTTGACCTCTTCGATGACCTCTTCCGGCTGCATGCGCAGGGCCTTGGCGAGGGCGTCGTAGCCGCCGCCTTCGCGATAACCACGGACGGAGAGCGCCTCGGGCCGGCCGACGTTGCGAGTGAGGACGCGTTCGGTAGCCATGGTCACTTGAGCTCCCGCACGATCTGGCGGACCCGGTCGGGAGTCAGGTTCTCGTGGTAGTCGTCGTCGATCATGACCATCGGCGCCGTGTCGCAGGAGCCGAGGCACTCGAACTGGACGTAGGAGCAGCGGCCGTCCGCGGTGACCTGCCCCTCGGAGACGCCGAGCTCCTGGCCGATCGTTTCGAGGATCTCGCCCGAACCGCGCAGCTGGCAGGAGAGGTTGGTGCAGACGCGGATCCGATGTCGGCCTACGGGGCGCACGTGGTACATGTCATAGAACGAAACCACTCCTGCGACTCGCGCGACCGGCAATTCCAGCAGGTGGGCGACCGCTTCGATCGCGGCCTCGGGGAGCCAGCCGCCGTTGGCACGCTGGGCAATGTGCAGGGCCGGCAGGGTCAGGGCTTCCAGGGTTGGATACTTGGGCCGGAGAGCGAGAATCTCTTCGATCGCGCTTTCGGGCAGGCTTTCGCTCGCTGCTCGTCGGCCGGAGCTCATCTAGTTGCCCCTCTGCGGGCGCAGGTTTTTCGCCACGACGTCGAGCCCGCCCTTTCGCCAGACATAGGCGTACCCGACGAGGATCAGGCCGAGGAAGGCCATGACCGCCGCGAACAGCGGCCAGCCACCTTCTCGCATGACGACGATCCAGGGGTAGAGGAAGGCGGCTTCGACGTCGAAAACGACGAAGTCGATGGCGATCAGGAAGAAAGCGATGGAGAGCCGCTTGCGCGAACGGTCGAGGAGCGGCAGGCCCGACTCATAGGTCGAGAGCTTGACGCGACCCCCGCTGCGACGGCCCGCGAACCAGGAGATGGCCATGAGAAGACAGGCCAGCGCGAAGGCCGCGGTGAATGCGACGAGGATGGGAAAGTACGCCTCTGGCACGTGCGAAGCCTTTCACAAGCGCTCGGCGGAGAACAAGAGGTCCAGGTCGGGAAATGCTGTGCTATAAGTTGTCGATTCGTGAGTCGTGAAGACATTGTCGCGGTGATTCCGGCCTTCGATTGTGGGGGGACGATCGGTGCGGTCGTCGCCGGCACCCGGCGTTTCCTGGCGGATGTCGTCGTG
The DNA here is from genome assembly GCA_018057705.1 of Thermoanaerobaculia bacterium. Taxonomy (NCBI): domain Bacteria; kingdom Pseudomonadati; phylum Acidobacteriota; class Thermoanaerobaculia; species Thermoanaerobaculia bacterium. Next base: position 59,616 of record JAGPDF010000021.1, read on the forward strand.
GTGAGCGACGGCAGCCGGGACGACACCGCGGCGAAGGCGGAGGCGGCCGGCGCGCGGGTCGAAGTTCTGCCGGAGAACCGCGGCAAGGGCTTCGCCCTGCGGCGGGGAATCGAGCTCGCGCTCTCGCGCGGCCCGCAGGCGCTCGTTCTGCTCGACGGCGACGGCCAGCACGATCCCGGCGACCTCCCGGCCCTCTTTGCGGCCTGGGACGGCGGCCGGGGAGACCTCGTGGTCGGGGCCCGGCTGGAGGACGCGGGGCGGATTCCCAGGGCTCGCTACTGGACGAACTACATCGGTACCCGGATCCTCACCTGGATGTCGGAGCTCGAGCTCGAGGATTCGCAGTCGGGCTACCGGCTCCTGTCGAGCGACCTCGCCCGCCGGATGCGCCTGCGCTCCGACGGCTACGCCATCGAGACCGAGATGCTCATCAAGGCCGGCAAGGCGGGTGCGCGCGTCGCGCACGTTCCGGTGCGGACTATCTATAATGACGAGAAGAGCCATTTCCGGCCTCTTCTCGACACCCTCCGGATCGCCCTTGCCGCCATCCAATTCAAAGTCGACGACGGCATCCCCTGAGCTCCAGACGCTCGCCGGCCGATTCGGCCCGGCGCTCTCCGTCGACGTCGAGGAGTGGTACCACAACTGCTGGGTCCCTGAGTACGTGGACCCGTCGATGCGCCCCCGGCTGCGCGAGGAGCTCGACTGGCTGCTTCCCGAGGTGGCCGAGGAGTTCGCCCGCTCCGGCGCCAAGGCTACCTTCTTCGTCCTCGGCGAGCTCGCGGGCCGGATCGGGCCGCGCTTGCGGGAGCTCGCGGCGGACGGCCACGAGATCGCCTGTCATTCCTTTCATCACTATCGCGCCAACAGCCTCGGTCGAGAACAGTTCCGGTCCGAGATCGGGCGCGCCAAGACGACGCTCGAAGAGGTCCTCGGCACGCAGGTGCGCGGCTTCCGGGCTCCTGAATGGTCGTTGCGCGAAGTCGCAAACCCGCGTTTGAGAATCGTCGCCGAAGCCGGTTTCGCCTACGACAGTTCCCTCGTCCCGGCAGCGGGCGCCGGCTCGGCGGGAAATCCCGATCGTCCCGTGCGTCTGGTGTGGCCGCAGGGCCCGTCGCTGCTGGAGATCCCGCCGCTCACCTGGGGTGGCCCGCTGCGCCTTCCTGCCGGCGGCTGGTGCGGCAGGGCCGCGGCTCCGACCTGGATTCTGGGCGCCGCCCGGAGGCAACTGCGGCGCGGCGGTCTGCCGCTCCTCGTCGTTCATCCGTGGGAGCTCACCGGCCGTGCGGTTCCGGGCTTTCTCTCGGGCTTCGCGCGGTTCTTCCACGAAGCGGCGCGCGAGGGGTTCCTCGATCGCTTCCGCACGACGCTCTCCGGCCTGCCCTGGAGAACCCTCGCCTCGGCGGTCGGAGAGGGGAGCCTCGCCGCGGCGACCGAGCGTCTGCCGGACATCGGCGTCGTCCTGGCTGCGGCGCGGCTCGCGGCACCCTCCTCGCGCGGCGAAGGTCGGTCTTGAAGCCGTCCTTTCCGCCAGGCCCGACAGGCGCGGGTCGCGTCGCCCTCGTCACCGGCGCGAGCGGCGGGATCGGCGCGGCTTCGGTGCGGGCGCTCGCCGCCCGCGGCGAACGGGTCGCCCTGACCTATCTCCGCAACGGCGAAGCCGCCGAGGCGCTCGCCGCCGAGGTCGGGGGCGTTGCCTATCCGCTCGACGTGCGCGACCGGGCGGCGATCGCTGCGCTGGTCTCCGAGGTCCGGAGAGACCTCGGAGAGATCCAGATCCTGGTCCTGAACGCGGGAACGACGCGAGATGCCCTGTTGCCGTTCCTCTCGGAGGAGGACTGGAGCGAAGTCCTCGAGGTCAACCTCCACGCCGCATTCCGGCTGAGCAAGGCGGTGATCAAGGGGATGCTGAAGCTGCGCTGGGGGCGCGTCATCGCGATCGCCAGCGCGAGCGGCGTCGCGGGGCAGATGGGGCAGACGCACTACAGCGCGGCCAAGGGCGGCCTGATCGCCTTCAGCAAGGCGCTCGCCAAGGAGGTCGCCACCTTCGGGGTGACCAGCAACGCCATCGCCCCTGGATTCGTCGACACCGACCTGCTGCGGGCCATGCCGGAGGCCAAGCTCCTCGAGGCGCTGAAGGGCGTTCCGATGGGCCGTGTCGGCCGGCCGGAGGAGGTGGCGGCGGTCGTCGCTTTCCTCGCCTCCGACGGCGCCTCGTACATCACCGGCCAGACCCTGCGCGTCGATGGCGGCCTGCTGACGTCTTGAATCCGCTTCCGGCGGGCGGGTCCGGCTGGCCGTGTCACATGCCCGCTGTCTCTCGTCCGGGCGATCCATGCGTCGCCCGAACTCGCCTGGCCGGGCCCATCCCGGCGGCCTCTCGTAGGGGCGACGCATGCGTCGCCCGGGCGGCGATCGCTCCGAGATGTCGTCATGAAGCGCGCCGACGCCGCGGTGGTACCATCTCTCGCCGGCCAAGTCGCCGACGATTCGAGGGCATGAAATGAAGAATCAGATCAAGGTACTCCTGGTGGACCGCCTCAAGCTGGAGCGCGACGCCGCATCGATCGGCGACGACGAACCGCTCTTCGGACCGGATGGGCTGGGGCTCGACTCGATCGACGCTCTGGAGCTGGTGCTCGGAATCGAGCAGGAGTTCGGCGTCGCGATCGACGATTCGCAGTCGGGCTCCGAAATTCTTGCGACGGTCAATACCATCGCGGACTTCGTCGCTGCCAAGCGCGCCGTGACGGTCGCCTCCTAGCGCCCCCAGCCGACCGGACCCTGCCGTTGAACCTGCCGCACCGGTTTCCCTTCCGCTGGGTCGAAGGCATCCGGGACGGCAAGGCACTCGCCGTCTTCAGCGCCAACTCCACCTGGTTGCGTGGCTCGGCTCCGATTCCGGCCGCCTTTCTGGCGGAGCTGGTGGCGCAGGCCGCCGCCGTGCTGCTCGAAGATCCGACGGCTTCGCCCACGACGCCGCAGCAGCGTTGGCTCGCCGGCATCGACCGCCTCGAGATGCATCGCACGGTGGCCGCCGGGGATCTCCTGGAGGTCGCGGTTGTGGCCGGCCGGCGCTTCGGCAACGCGATGCGCGTGGAGGGAGCGATCTCCACCGGCGGCGAGCCGGTGGCCGACGTCGTGCTGCTGCTGGTCTGATTCAGGGAAGATCGGGATGGTGCGAAAGGGGGGACTCGAACCCCCACGGCCTTACGACCACAAGCTCCTGAGGCTTGCGCGTCTACCAATTCCGCCACTTTCGCGCTGCCGCCATTGTATGGACCGGCGCGCGAGCCTGTCAACCACGCGGAGCAGTTTGCTAGACTGTCCGATCGGAGACGAGCGCTTTCTCTCCGTCTCTCGGCAACGCAAGCGACCCCTCCGATGACCTCCACTGCAGCCGTCTCCATCGTCGGCCGGCCCAACGTCGGCAAATCGACCATCTTCAACCGCCTGGTCGGGCGCAAGCAGGCGATCGTCCACGATCAGCCCGGGGTGACCCGCGATCGCAACATCGCGCAGGCGAACCTCGACGAGGACTGGCCGGTCCTGTTCATCGACACCGGCGGTCTCATGCTCGACGAGGACCCGCTGGGCTTGAACCAGCAGGTGCGCGCGGCGATCGACGAATCGGATCTGGTGCTCCTGATCGTGGACGGCCGCGAAGGCGTGGTGCCGGCCGATCAGCGCATCGTCGAACAGCTGCGACCGCTCGGCAAGTCGGTGCTGCTGGTGGTGAACAAGGGCGAGAACCAGAAGGTCGCGCAGGGCATGGGGGAGTTCTACACCTTGGGCTACCCCGAGCCGATCCTGGTCTCTGCCGAACACGGGTTGGGGTTCGACGAGCTGCGCACCCGGATCCGCGCCGTCCTGCCGCGGCGCATCGCCGAGCCGGTCGAGGGCGAGGCTCCGCCGGTCGCGATCGTGGGGCGCCCCAACGTCGGCAAGTCGTCGCTCTTGAACCGCATCCTGGGCGAGAACCGGGTCCTGGTCTCGCCGGTGGCCGGCACCACCCGGGATCCGATCGACACCCTGGTCGAGCGCGACGGCAAGCGCTTCCTGTTCATCGACACCGCGGGCATCCGCCGCCGCGCCAAGGTCACCGGCACGGCGGAGGACCTCGCGGTCATGTTCGCGCGCCGTCAGGTCGATCGCGCCGACGTGGCGCTGCTGGTGATCGAAGCGCCGTCGGGCGTCTCGAGCAGCGATCTCGCCATCGCTGGCGCCATCTGGGAGGCCGGGCGTGCCACCGTCGTGGCGATGAACAAGTGGGATCTCCTCGACGACCGCGGGCGCGAGAAGCTCGACGCGAGCTGGCCGCGCCTGGCGGAGATCCTGGCCGACCCGCCGCGGGTGAATCTCTCGGCGCTCTCCGGGCGGGGAGTGGAGAAGATCTTCCCGGCGGTCGAGGAGGCACGGGCGCGTTTCCGGTCGATGCTCACGACCGGCGAGCTGAACCGCCTGCTCGAGGACGCCATCGCGGCGCACTCGCCGCCGACCGTGAATCACCGGCCGTGGAAGATCTACTACTCGGCGCAGGTCGCTTCGGGGCCGCCGACCTTCATGATCTTCGCCAACCGGACGCTGCCGCAGAGCCATCCCTACCGCCGCTACCTCGAGAACCGGCTGCGCGAGCGGATGCAGCTTCAGGGCATCCCGGTCCGCCTGGTGATCCGGGCGCGCACCTCGCCGAAGTGAGCACAGGCCCATCGCCTCGCACCGCGTCGCTCCCCGCGTATTTCGCCGCATCGCTCCAATATCCCGAGATCCGCGGCGCTCGACGCGGGTACTCTGGCTGCCATAGGATCCGGCGGTCACCATGAGCCCCAAAAAAGGATTCAAGATCGGCGAGGTCTGCAAGCTCCTCGATATCCAGCCCTATGTGCTGCGCTACTGGGAGACCGAGTTCGTCGCGCTGCATCCGGCGAAGAGCCAGTCCGGGCAGCGGGTCTACGCCGAGGCGGAGGTCGCGGTCATCCGCCGGATCAAGGAGCTCCTCTACGACGAGGGCTACACGATCGCCGGCGCCAAGAAGCAGCTCGAGTCCCGGGACGCCGAGGTAGCGCACGCCGGCAAAGCTGCCGCGAAGCCGAGTCTCTTCGATCCGGAGCCGGAGGAAACCGCGGGGCAGGCGTCGGAGCCTGCGGATCCATCGGAGCCAGCGGAGCCAGCGGGGCCAGTGGAGACCTCCGCAGCAGCGCAAGCGAACGGCAAGAGTCCGGTCGAGCTTGACACCAGCTCTGCCGACCGGATAGAAAGCTTTCTTCGAGGCGTGGAGGAGGCGCTCGCGGAAGCCCGCGCCGCCCTCGCGATTCTCGAGAAGCATCCCCGCTAAACAGTTCAGCTTTCGGTCGGGACGTGGCGCAGTCTGGTAGCGTACCTGAATGGGGTTCAGGGGGTCCCGGGTTCAAATCCCGGCGTCCCGACCAGTTTCAA